>CALBVR010000272.1 GCA_937969565.1 uncultured Acidimicrobiales bacterium
GAACAGATTGCTCGTCGAGTCCGGGCTGAACAGCGTGCCGGCCGGGCAGTTCGCAGAGTCCGGGACGATGGAGACGATTCGCCCATCTGCCGTACCCGTGTTGCAGCTGGCTTGACGCAGCAGCGCACCGTCGAGCGTGAAACAGTCGTTCACGCGAAGGGCGGTCTGGACCGCTGGCGCCGGTTCGCGGATCTCTGCCGGTTCGCGGTCGGCGAACGCCGTGATGACGAAGACGCCAAGTGCCAACCCGACGATGATGAGCACGGGAATGGACGCCCAGATGCTGACCGAGCCGTCTGCCTCCAGGTCGTCGATGCGCGGGGTGGGTTCGGTCTGTCGGGGCGGTGACTTCGGCGGGGGATTGCGGTGCGGCGTCGCCGCTGGGCGGGCCTGCGCCGATGGGGTCGCCGGCTTCGCCTTCAGCGGAATTGCCCGCTTGTCGTATTCGGACTTCTTCGCCGGATCCGAAAGCACACCCCAAGCGAGGTTGACCTGCTGCATCGCTTCTTCGGCGGCCTTGGCCTCTTTCACCGATCGGCCCAACTGGCGGTCGGGGTGCAGCGCACGCGCTCGCCTGAGGTAGGCCTTGCGGATCTCGGCCGCGGTTGCGGAGGAGTCCACACCAAGCGTCTCGTAGTGGGTGGGCATGCGTCGTGACGAGGTTACTTCCTTCCGCTGTGCGGACCTGCGTCATCTCGTCGAATTACCCGCTGGCCTACCATCGAGCGGATGGCGTTGATTTCGTGCACACGATGCGGTGAGGACGAGAACCTCGATGGTGAGCGCGATGGGGAGACGATTGTCATCACGTGTGCATCCTGCGGCCTGGTCTGGGATCGGGATCTCACACCGTCCTGTTCGACGTGCGGGTCCACGGAGGTGCGACCTGCGTTTCAGGCGATTGTGGACAAGAGCCGGGGCACGCAACTCTCGATCCAGTCGATGCGTCTCGTGTACCTGTGTCCCCACTGTGAGCCCGAACGGCTGGCCGATTACCTGCAGAGCAAGTCCCCACTGAGCCCTGACGAACTCCCTTTCGACGTCGACACCTGAACTGCGCTTCGAAGCCACGACGGCAACCGGGGATGTCGGGCGGGAGTCCCGACGGAATCGTTCTGGGATTGAGCCGCCGTTGGCCGGTTGTCGGGCGGAAGTCCCGATGGAATCGTTCTGGAATCGAGGCGGCGTTTGGCGGATGTCGGGCGGAAGTCCCGACGGAATCGTTCTGGCATTGAGCCACCGCTGGCCGGATGTCGGGCGGAAGTCCCGACAACCGGCAGAGCCTTTTGGGTCATGAAGCAGAACCGTTCTGCCCATGAAGCCGGAAATCGCCCACTGGTACTCATTGACCTGTGGAGGTCGCAGAGAGACGAACCGGTGCCGCAAGGCACCGCAAGATCCAGATGTTGGTTGGTGCTGCATCCGGGTTCCTGATGGTTCTGTTCATCGATGCGGCCTCCGCCGGCGATACCCCAACGTCGGCTCCGGCTCTGCCGGACGTTTCGTTGGCGCCGGCGGTTGTCGTGGCCGCCGGCGCTGACTCAATCGACACGAATGCCGTCACCCGACTGACGGCGTTCACCGCAGCAGGAACCGAGCACGGCACGGGTTTCCAGGTCGACGACGGCCGCATCGCCACGGTGGCACATGCGCTCATCGACGTCCGAGGCGTTGGGCTGGGCGAGCCCGACGATCAGCTGCTCATTCGACTTGATGGAGAGGGTGCTACACCCCTGGGCCTGAGCCCCGTGAACGACCTTGCGGCGTTCGTGCATCCCACCGATCTCTCGGCTCTGCCGATTGCATCGACGCCAGCGCAACCGGGCGAAACTGTTGCGTTGGCGGGGTTTGCACGAAATGAACGCCTCGAGGTCGTCACGGGGCAGGTCCTTTCTCGCACGTCGGGTTCCGACTACGGAATGTCCGAACCCGACATCTTCGTGATCGACGCTCCGGTGGAGAGCGGCTGGTCCGGTGGGCCGGTCGTGAACGGCTTCGGTGAAGTCGTTGCAGTCATCGTCGGTACCGAACAGGTGAGCGGCGTGACCATCGCCGTGCCGATCGAGTACCTGCCTCGCCCCTGAGATCCGCCCCCGGGCGGGGTGTGTGAGCATGACTCGTAGACTCGACGGATGCGTTCTGCACTCATCGTTGCTGCAGGAGCCGCTCCGTCGGTTGCCCTGATTCAGTCTGCGGTCTGCGACCTCGTGGTCGCTGTTGACGGCGGAGTGGGCCCGCTTCGCAGTGCTGGGGTGCCGCCAACCCATCTGGTTGGCGACATGGACTCCGCTTCCCCCGAGGACCGGGCGTGGGCGGAGGAGCACGGGGCGACCGTGATCGGATTTCCGATGGCGAAGGATCAGACCGACCTCGAATTGGCGCTCGTCGCTGCAGAACATGCCGGGGCGGAACGGCTGCTCGTGCTCGGTGTGGCCGGCGGGCGGGAGGACCATTCGCTCGGGAACTGGGCGACGCTGTGTTCGCCGAGGTCGGCGACGGTTGAGGTGCGGTCGGCCGACTCGACTGCGCACGTCGTCCGGACCTCGTTGGCGCTCGACGGTCAGCCCGGCGACATGGTGTCGATCGTGCCGTGGGGTGGAACCGCAGAGGTCAGCACGACGGGGCTCCGATGGCCGCTCACCCGAGCGGTGCTGTCGCCGTTCGAAGCGCTGGGCATCAGCAACGAGTTTCTTGAAACGACGGCCGGTGTGGCCGTTCACGATGGTGTTGCCATCGTCGTCCGGCCCCTGGACTGACCTCGGTCGGTCGTCGTGGCCTCCCGGCTGGCGCGGCCCGAACGCTAACCTGCACCTCCATCGGCACCGCACTCGGCCTCATCGCTGTCGCACTTCTCGTGCTCGCCAACGGATTCTTCGTCGCGCTTGAGTTCGGACTCGTTGCCGTGGATCGCAGCCGAGTCGACGCGGCATCGGAAGGTGGTGACGCGACGGCCGGGATCGTCCAGCGTCTCTTGAGCAACCTGTCGTTCCATCTCTCGGGCGCCCAACTCGGAATCACGACCTCTTCGCTGCTCCTCGGGTTCATCGCCCGTCCGACGATTGCGTCGCTCCTCGAGCCTGCGCTCGGCAACGTGGTGCCCGATGCCGCCGTCGATGGCCTCTCGGTGGTGTTGGCGATCGCCTTGGCCACCGTGGTGCAGATGGTCGTCGGCGAACTCGTGCCGAAGACCGTCGCCATCGACCGGCCATTCGAAACGTCGATGCGGCTCGCACGTCTCGGTCGGCTGTGGGGGATCGTGGCCAAGCCGGTCATCGCCTCGTTCGACATGGCCGCCAACTGGACCGTCCGTCGACTCGGCATCGAACCGGCGGAGGAGCTGGAACACATCCGGTCGCTCGACGAGATCGGACGGCTCATCGAGAGCTCCGGTCAAGGGGGCACGTTGGACGTGGAGAACGTCGAGTTGCTGCGTCGATCCATCCGCCTCGGCGAGAAGACGGCGGCGGACGCTCTGATTCCGCGGATGGAGATCGTGTCGCTCGACCCCGAGGACAGCGCCAGCGATCTCGCCCGCACAGCAACGGTTTCCGGGCGTTCCCGATTTCCGGTGTTCGGCGAAGATGCCGACGACATCGTCGGCGTCGTCCACCTCAAAGCCATCTACGGCGTGGAGCCGGACCAGCGGCCGCACACGACCGTCGGCGAGCTGATGGTCGAGCCGCTGTTCGTTCCGGAAACCACCGACCTCGACCACCTGCTGCTGCAGATGCGCGAGACCCGCACGCAACTGGTGATCGTGGTGGACGAGCATGGTGGCACCGCCGGCATTCTCACCGTCGAGGACATTCTCGAGGAGATCGTCGGCGAGATCGAGGACGAATACGACCGGGAGGCGCCGGCGTTGACTCGCATCGAGGAGCCGGGAACCACCTTGCTCTCCGGGTCGTTGCACCACGATGAGATCGCCGACGCCTGCCACTTCGAGATGCCCGAGGGTGACTACGAGACGCTGGCCGGTTTCGTGCTTTCGCAGCTCGGTCGAATCCCGGTCCCGGGCGATCGGTTCATGCACGAGGGATGGCGGGTTGAGGTCGTCGCAATGGATCGCCGAAGGATTGCGTCGGTCCGGCTCGTTGCTCCCGCCCGTTCGAGCACCGGGGAGGGCGCCACGTGAGCAACTCGTTGGCCGTCGTCCTGTTCACGGTCCTGATCGTCGTCAACGGCTTCTTCGTCGCAGTTGAGTTCGCGTTCGTGGCCAGTCGGCGCACGAAGCTCGAAGCGATGACCGAGAAGGGTCTGTTCGGTTCGCGAGCCGCTTGGGTGGCGACCGGGAACCTCAACGATCAGCTCTTCGCAGCGCAGCTCGGCATCACGATCGCTTCGCTCATCCTCGGCCTTTTCGCCGAGGCCACGCTCGAACACATCCTCGAAGAGGTCATCACCAGTTTCGTCGAGATCCCGGACAGTCTGCTTCACACGATCGCCTTCGCCGGAGCGCTCTTCATCGTCACGTTCACCCACACGGTGTTCGGGGAGATGGTGCCAAAGAACATCGCGATCGCCGCGCCGGAAACGTCGTCCCGCCTGTTGGCTCCGACCCACATGGTGATCTTCACCCTGCTGCGTCCCGTCATCTGGTTCCTGAACGGTGTTGCCTCGCCGCTGGTTCGTCTGTTCGGCGTCCGGCCCCGGGACGGACTCAACG
>CALBVR010000273.1 GCA_937969565.1 uncultured Acidimicrobiales bacterium
GAGCTGCGCAACGAGCTCGTCCCGTTGAACAAGCAGTACCCGATCGACGTGCTTGCCGAGGCATGCGCCGGATACGTCGCGGCGAGCGGCCGGCGACTCAGCTTCGAATGGGCGCTCATCGACGGTGTGAACGACACCCGCGACCAGGCCACGCATCTTGCCGAACTGTGCCGTGAGCTCCGGGCCCACGTGAACCTCATCCCGCTCAACCCGACCCCCGGCTATCCGACCATCGGCACGCCGCCCGAGGGCGTGGCCCGCTTCCAACGCTGGCTCCAGGACGCGGGCACGAACGCCACGATCCGACGCAATCGCGGTACCGACATCGACGCCGCATGCGGCCAGCTCCGAGCCAGCCAGATGAAGGACGGCGGACAATCGGTGGCGGCTCCGCGCCGACGTTCCACGCCCTGACCACTGCAGTTCCGGCACCCGGTGCCGACAGGGCTACTCTGGAGGGTCCATGGCAGATCGCTACGCATTTCAAAGTCCGTTCGCCCGTGGCGGAGACCCGTGGTTCCGTGTGGGTTCCGTGGATGTCACCACCACGGTCGCCGTCACCGCAATGGCGGCGTTCGGCGTCATTCTCACCGTCATCGAGGGCGGTCGGGGAACCATCAGCAACGGCCTGCTCCTCTCGCAGCGAGCCCTGACCGGCGGCCAGATCTGGCGGTTCGTCACGTGGCCGATCCCACCGGACTCGGACTTCTTCTGGGCCCTGCTCGGCATGATCTTCTTCTTCATGATCGGCAGCCAGTTCGAACGGATGCTCGGACGACGGTCCTACACGATCCTCATCGGTTCGCTCATCGTCATTCCCGCAGTCCTCGGCGTGCTGATGGCGGTCGGTCTCAACGAGGGCGTCCCCGGGTTCGGCCTCAGCCTGCTGTTCCTCGGCGTGGCCTGCGGCTTCTCGGCGATGATGCCGGAGGCCCGATCGTTCTTCAACATCCCGTTCTGGGTCGTCGTGGCCTTCATCTTCTTCGTCCAGTTCCTGAGCCTCCTGCAGCTTCGCAGTGTCGCCGGACTCGTGATGTTGATGACCACCGCATTCGTCGGCCTCGTGATCACCAAGTCCCTCGGCTTCGCCGACCGGGTCGAGTGGATTCCGACCGTGCCGATCCCCGGCGCCGTGCCGTCCGCATCCGGTTCGTCCTCCCAACCGGCTCGCCGCAAGCGCTCCCGCAAGAAGAACAAGGCCGGCCTGCGTGCGGTACCGCCGCCCACGGCCGCCTCCGACGCCGAAATCGACGCGCTGCTCGATCAGGTTTCCGAGCAGGGCATCAACAGCCTCACGAAGCAGCAGAAGCAGACGCTCGAGCGCCACTCGAAAGAGATGAAGCGCCGCCGCGAGGACTGATCAGGAACCGAACAGGTTCGCGGCAGCTTCGCGGATCTCGGCTCGCTCGCCGGCGATCGCCGTCCACGCCGGCCCGACGTCAGGCGGGCTCCCCGCCACTGCGACGATGAGCAGATCGTCGCCGATCACGTTCACGAGCACGGCGCCGCGCTCGGTGGAGATGATCGAGTCCCGATAGGCACCGAGAGAGCTGTCGGCCAGCAGGTCGTGCTGCATGCGGACCGCCGTGGCCACCCGGTTGATCGTGCGCTTGGCCTCCTCCGACCCGAAGTCCGGCATCAGGCTGACGATGGGCTGGGCATCGGAACCGCGGAAGAGCATGGCGCCCGAGAAATTCGTGCAGCGATACTCGATTCGTTCGAGCGCTGCACCGATTCGGGTGAGCATGGTCTGGTCGACGTCATCGGCGGTGGGGGCATCGCCGCCGTCCCGAACCTGTTGACGCTTTGCAGACGCGGCCATGGCTGCCCGCCGAGCCACATCGGCAACCTCGTCTTCGCGCCCATCGACCGCCATGTCGTCCGTACTCACCGGAGGAACGGTAGTCGGTTCGTCCCGGTTTTCTCCATTCCCGCAGGGTCCCTTCACGCGACGTTCCGGCTCGTACGCTGGAGACGTGCCTCCAGAAACCCCCACCGGTTCCGCCGAACTCCCCGCATTGGATCAGCCGCTCCCCACCGGCGATCAGAAGGGTCAGGCCGTGCAGGCGATGTTCGACACGATCGCCCCCCGCTACGACCTCGTGAACCGCATCATGACCTTCCGCCTGGACGTGCGCTGGCGACGCATTGCCATCGACACGCTCGCTCTCGCCCCGGGCTCCACCATCCTCGATCTGGCGACGGGCACCGGCGACTTCTGCCGCGAGCTGGACGAACGCGGGTACCGAAGCATCGGTGCCGACTTCTCCTTCGGGATGCTGGCCAACGCCCGAACGGGGGCACCCCTCCTTCAGGGCGACGGCATGAACCTCCCGGTCGCCGACGCCTCCGTCGACGGCGCCACCTGCGGCTTCGCGCTACGCAACTTCGTCGACCTCACACCCGTCTTCGAGGAACTCGCCCGCGTCGTTCGGCCGGGCGGACGCATCGCGTTGCTCGATGCGTCCGAGCCGGACAACAAGCTCGTCGCGATGGGGCACGGCCTGTACTTCGGCAAGATCGTGCCGCTGATCGGTGGCCTGCTCTCGGACAAGCGAGCGTACGGCTACCTCCCCCGCTCACTCGCCTATCTGCCGCCGCGCGATGCATTGCTCTCCATGCTTTCGAATGCGGGATTCTCGAACGTGAAGCACCGACAGCTCACGTTGGGCGCAGCGCAGCTCATCACCGCCACCCGCTGACCGGCGGCGCTCAGACCAGCAGACCGGCCGAGAGCCCGATTCCGGCGAGGAGCTGCGTGCGTCCTGTCGCTTCCAGGACGGCGATCAACGACCGCCCCTCCGCTCCCCTCTGCACCGTTCGGACGGCCATGAGCATCGGTGGCACACCGATCAGGCCGAGAAGCCCCCACGGGCGATCATGGACGACCACAGCGGCGGCCAGAACCACGAACGCCCCGACCATCATCACCGTGTAGAGCGACCGGGTGGCCCGATCGCCGATGCGAACCGCCAGCGTCCGCTTTCCGGCAGCTTCATCGCCGACACGATCTCGAAGATTGTTGATCACGAGCAAGGCCGTGGCGAAGATTCCCACGGACACGGACAGCAGTGCGGCGAGCCCGTCGATCCGTTCCACCTGCACGAAGGCGGAGCCGACCGTTGCCACCAGACCGAAGAAGACGAAGACGAACACTTCCCCGAGCCCGAGGTAGCCGTAGGGGTTCGAACCGCCGGTGTAGAACCATCCGGCCAGAATCGAGCAGAGCCCGACCACCAGAAGCCAAGGGGTGACCGCAAGCGAAAGCACGAGGCCGACTAACCCGGCGACGGCGAACGAGGCGATGACCGCCCGTTTCACCGCTCCCGGGCTTGCCGCCCCCGAGCCGACCAGCCGAAGCGGTCCGACCCGGTCGTCGTCCGTGCCCCGGATACCGTCGCTGTAGTCGTTGGCATAGTTGGTGGCGACTTGAAGGGCGAGCGCAACGACCATCGCGGCGAGCGCCCGCCACAGGATGAACGTGTCGTCGGCCACCGCTGCGGTTCCCACCGCAACGGGCACCACCGCAGCGGGAAGTGTCTTCGGTCGGGCACCGGCGACCCAGAGGGCCACACCGGTCGGAGGCGTCGTCATCGTCGGCAAGTATGGCCCGTGGTGGCCATCACCACGTGCCCCAGTGCACCGTCTCTGTCGGCGAACGGCGACCGCGCCGGACCGAATGGCTGGGCCGGTCCCCGTCCGGGCTCCGGTGCCCCACGGCGATCGTGCCCACCGCCCGAAAGCCATCCGGCACGCCGAATTCGACTCGCACGGCCGGTTCATGCTCGAACTGGCCGAAGAAGCAGGCACCCAGGCCGAGCGCTTCTGCGCCAAGCAGCACCGACTGCACGGCGGCCCCACCGTCGACCCACCAGTACGGCACGCTCCAGGCTTCCTCGCCGGCGCCGAGACCCGTTCGGGCCTTGTCGGGTTCTGCGTAGCGGTCGACGTAGCGGCCAGGTTCGACCCAGGGCACCAGCAGGACCGGGGCCAGGAGCAGGCCTGGCCACGGGAACCGCTCCCGCGCCTCCGCGCTCAGCGTCGACCCCCAGTAACGGACGATGTCATCGCCGCGCAGCACGAGGAGATGCAAGGACTGGCTGTTTCCGGCGCTCGGGCCACGGTACGCCCAGGCGACGAGCTGCTCGAGTGATGCGTCGTCGATCGGCTCGTCGGAGAAGTTGCGGGTCATCCGCCGAGCCGCAATGGCGTCGGCGAAGGACAGCTCGGCCCGATCAGGCGAACTTGGCAAGATCCTCGGACATCGCCCAACCGAAACCGATCAGGACGTCGCCGTTCGGAACGTCGAGTTCGGAGAAGAGCGCCTTCAGGTCGTCCGAGAGTTCTTCGGGCTTCGAGGACTCGTGGTCGATGATGCACGGGAGCGAGCCGTCGCCGGTGGTCGAGAATGCCCGGTCGGCGTAGCGCAGCGGCGAGATGCCGAACCGCTTGGCGAAACGTCGGCCTGGGTGCCTGCTTTTTCGGCCAGTTCGAGCATGAACCGGCCGTGCGAGTCGAATTCGGCGTGCCGGATGGCTTTCGGGC
>CALBVR010000274.1 GCA_937969565.1 uncultured Acidimicrobiales bacterium
GTTCCGGCGGCTCCTCGAGCAACTGGCGCAGTGTGTGGCTCCCGGCGGACCCATGGTGCTGCGCGAGACGCTCAGCTGGGGAGAGCCGCAGCTCGTCGAGCACGACGACTACGTGTCGTTGTACCGAACCCCGCTCGACTACCTCGAGCCGCTCGCCAACGCCGGAATTGAGCTCATCCACGACGAGCATCTCGTCACGTGGTCGGACGAAGCTCAGCGGTCGAACCACCTCTGGCTGCTGGAGCGGCCCACCTGAGGCGGGCCACCAAGGTCAGCGGACGTCGAGCACCTGGCGGCGATCGCCGCTGTCACGACGACGCTCCCGCGACGGGCTGAACGTCTCGAGACCCTCGAACACGACCGCAAGGTCGTCCTCGTCGAGCGTCTCGTGTTCGATCAGTTCCTCGGCCATCCGATCGAGCACCGGTCGGTACACGGTGAGGACCTCGCGGGCTTCGGCGGCCGCACGGTCCACGAGGTCGCGAACGGCGTCATCGATCTGATGGGCGATCTCGTCGGAGTAGTTCGCCTTGGTCGACGAGGCGTAGGACTCGCCGACGCCAAGACCGAACTTCTGCAGGCCGAGCGAGCTCATGCCGTACTCGGTGACCATCGAACGGGCGATGGCAGTCACCCGCTCGATGTCGTTCGACGCACCCGTGGTGGGGTCGCCGAAGATGATCTCTTCTGCGACACGACCGCCGAGCAGCATGGCCATCTCGTCCGACAGCTCGGACCGTGACTTGAGCACCTTGTCCTTCTCGGGCAGGGACAGCGTCCAGCCGAGCGCCTTGCCGCGGGCGATGATCGAAACCTTGTGGATCGGATCGCTGTTCGGCAGCACATGACCGACGATTGCGTGGCCGGCCTCGTGATAGGCGATGACGTACTTCTCCCGTTCGGAGAGGGTGTTGCTGCCCTTCTCCGGGCCGGCGATGACACGGTCGAGGGCATCGTCGAGTTCGGCCTGAGAGATCGAGGTGAGCTCTCGACGAGCCGCCAACAACGCCGCCTCGTTCAGAAGGTTGGCCAGATCGGCGCCGGTGAATCCCGGGGTCCGTCGGGCGATCGTGTCGATCGAAACGTCGTCGCCGAGCGGCTTGCCGGCAGCATGCACGGCAGCGATCTGACGGCGTCCATCCAGGTCGGGTCGATCGACGGCAATCTGTCGATCGAACCGACCAGGACGAAGCAATGCCGGGTCGAGAATGTCGGGACGGTTCGTCGCCGCAATGAAGATGACGCCTGTGCTGACGTCGAATCCGTCCATCTCGACGAGAAGCTGGTTCAGGGTCTGCTCCCGCTCCTCGTTTCCGGCTCCCCCTCCGCCACCACGGTGGCGACCTACAGCGTCGATCTCATCCACGAAGATGATGGCCGGCGCTTCTTTCTTTGCTTCTTCGAACAGGTCCCGAACGCGGCTGGCGCCGACGCCTGCGTACATCTCGACGAAGTCCGATCCGGACAGCGTGTAGAACGGCACGCCGGCCTCGCCGGCGACTGCTCGGGCCAGGAGGGTCTTGCCCGTTCCGGGAGGCCCGTACAGGAGCACACCCTTGGGGATCTTGGCACCGATGGATGCGAACCGATCCGGGTTCGTGAGGAAGTCGCGGATCTCGCCGAGTTCGGTGATGGCTTCGTCGGCACCGGCAACGTCGTTGAAGGTGACGGTCTGCATCTCCTGGGTGAGCTTGCGGTTCTTGGCGTTGAACTTGCCGGAACCCTTGTTGCCCATCCGCTTCCAGATGAGGAAGACGAGCGCGAACATCAGAGCCAGCGGCAACACGTTGACGATGAGGAACAGCACCGTGCTCTCGCCGCTTGCCGGGGGCACCACCGCGGTGATGGTCACGTCGGGGTCGGTGGAGAGCACCCGGTCGACGAACTCGTCGGAGAATCCGGGCGGCATGGCGGACCGGAACTCGTCGCCATTTTCGAGAGCGACGGTGATGTTCGACGTTCCCTGGGTCATTCCCAACTGGTCGATGGTGCCCGCTTCAAGTTCGGTGAGGAGCTCGCTGAACGTCAGTTCCGGGAGCGGCTCGACCTCAGGTTCGGAACTGACCATTTGGAAGATCAGGAACCCGCTGGCGACGAGAAGAAGAAAAATGAGAATTCGAAGTCGTGTGTTGGTGCTCACGAGACTGAGAGTAGAACTCCCAGATGGCCCGGGGATATAGCCCGTTGGGCCCACCGACAGACCGGGAGCCGGTCAGCAGGCGGTGAAAACGCGGATCTGGTCCAAGCCGGTGTCGATCAGCTGCAGAGTCACCTCGAGCTCAGTCCCCGTGACCGTGAGGCTGTCACTTTTCTCTACACCGGCGGAGTCGTAGGCGATCGAATCGAGCCCGTAGTCGTTGGTGGCGTCGAGTTCGCCGACGGAAAGCGCGAGGCCGAGAATGGTCTCGCCGAAGTCGAACGTCCCGTTCAGGCTGCTCTGGCTGGGGACATCTCCGTGGACGAACCACGTGCAGACCACCGTCCCGGAGGCGAGGACGGTGGTGGCCGTCGTGTTGCCGTCCATGGCGACGCCGTCCACGTGTGCTTTCAGGGTGAGATCGTTGGCGAGCGGGGTCGCAACGGTCTCTCGGAAGACCCGAACAACGGTTGCCGACTCGAGCGTTCCATCCGCGAGGTCGGAGGGCAGGTCAGCCGCGGAGATGAGCTCGAATCCGGTGGGCGGAATCGTCGTCGTCGTGGTGGTGGTGGTGGTTGTCGTTGTCGGCGCAGCGGTCGTGGTCGTCGTCGATGTCGTCGTGGTTGTCGGAGCAGCCATGGTGGAGGTCGGGGCCGCAGCAGCCGTGGTGGTCGTTGCCGGAGCAGCCGTGGTTGTTGTTGGCGTCGGTTCTGTCATGACCGTCGTGGTCGTCGTCGACGTGGTGCTGGTGCTGCTGCTGCTGGTTGGCACGGCCGTCGTCGAGGACGATGGCGGCGCGGCTACGCGGTCTTGCACGACGACGGACGCGGGAGCCTCCGGTGTTTCGTCAGGCATGGCCTCGACGGTCTCGACGACGCCGACACTTGCCAGCGCTTCCGGCGGTGCAGCTTCCACTTCCACTCCGCCGACAGATGCGACCACGGCGACGGCGGCGGTCGCCATTGCCGTACCGGCGCTGCCGGCACTCGACGCAACCCGGACGGCTCCGGGAAGCTCAGCAAGCCAACTGATGAGCCCGAGCCGACGAGGCTCCCGAAGGCCGATCCGAAGTGCGGCGCGCACCACGGCCGGATCGAACTGCGCGCCAGAGCAACGCCACAGTTCCTTGCGAGCGGCATCCGACGACAGTGCGGCTTTGTACGAGCGTTTCGACGTGATCACGTCGTAGGCATCTGCCACTGCCGTGATTCGTCCGGCCAACGAAATACCGGTCCCCGACAAACCGGACGGGTAGCCCTTGCCGTCCCAGCGCTCGTGATGCTGGCCGGCTGCGTCTGCCCAGTCGCCAAGCCACGGCCGCAACGGAGCAATCATTCGGGCTCCGGCAGCAGGGTGGCCGCGCAGGCACTGCCACTCCTCTTCCGTCAGCTTCTCCTGCTTGTTGAGGACCTCTGGCGGAACCGTCAGCTTCCCGATGTCGTGCAACAACACGCCCCATCGGAGTTTGTGCATCTCCTCGTCCGACAGCTCCATCTCCTGGCCGATCAATTCGGCGTGGGCGCGAACACGCTCCGTGTGCCCCCGGGTCAGGCGTTCGTGCCGACCGAGTTCGGCGACCATGGCAACAGCCTGCTCGGCCGCGGCCTGGACCGAGGTGCTCGAAATGGCGAGCTCATCGGTGAGCTGGCGCACCGTGCCCGAACGAAGCGCAACTCCGAAGCGGGAGGGGGCATGATCGGGGAAGATCAACGTGAGCCGAAAGAGGGCGGAGACGGGGGCGAGCCGATTGCCGAGTCGCGTGGCCAACAACGCCGCCGCTGTCGACACCACGATCGCCTGGCCAACCCAGACTGCGAAGCCCGGCCATCCCGGCGGCTGAAAGAACGCCGTCTTGGTGAAGCGAACCGCGAGCCATCCGACAACGATCGGGAAGAGAAAGAGCAGCACGCGAACGGTCCAGGCGAGCGCCGGTCGGCGCACCCAGCCCTGTCTGCCGTCGTCTCCGGCCCCGCGTGTCGGGTCTACTGTCACGCCAACTCATCGGTATCCTCGGCCGAAGACCTGACGCCTCGTCAAGAACTCGTCATGTGCGCTCAGCAGCCGGTGAAGATCCGCATCTGATCCACGTCTGCGCCGTTGACACCGGTGTTGTAGACGATCGTCCCGTCCAAACCACGGACACCGGTGAAGGTGAACCGATCGGTACCGCCCATGTCCTGGTAGTCGTAGCTCAACCCGGGGATCTCGAATCTGGACGAACCGACGAGGTGCTCGCTGCGAGGGGCGATGCCAAGAATTTCGTCTGCGAAGTTGAGCGACATCAGGATGTCTGTGGTGTCGTCGCCCTGATCGGTGTGAACGAACCACGAGCAGACCACCGTCCCAGCGGGGATCACGGTGTCGGCACCTGCGGTACCGGCGAACTCGACCCCGATCGGCCCGACCTTGGCGGTGAGGGGCGCCGTGATCGTCACTCGTTCCGCCTCGAGGAAGATCGAGGCCAGCGTCGCCGACCGCAACGTTCCGGCCGAGAGATCGCTCGGGAGGTCATCGCCATCGATGATGCGGAATCCTGACCCGGTCGGCATCGCCACCGGCGCGAGTGGCGGTGTGGTCGTGGTCGTGGTCGTGGTCGTGGTCGTGGTCGTCGTAGTTGTCGTCGTGGAGGTCGAGGTCGTCGAACTCGTCGTTGTTGGCGCCGCTGCGAGGGCGGCGACGGTGGTGGTGGTGGTCGACTTCTCCGCTTCGGTAACGGTGGTCGGCGGTGAAGCGACAACGGTGGTGGGCGACGGCTCCTGACCAGCCGGTGGCAGGATGACGATGGGCGTCGGGATGGTTTCGCCGGACGCTGCGTCTTCGGCTGCCGATGACGGGAGCGGCGCACCCATCGGTGGAAGTGTCGTGGTCGTCGGGAGGTCGATGATCTCCACGATGGGAACCGGATCCTGAGCGGCGAGCGCTGTGGGAATCGGCTCGATCACGTCTGGTGTTCCGCCCGCGGCTGCGGTGACGGAAACAACGGCAGCGGCTGCGGCGACCGGCGCAGTGGCCACGTTCGAAGCAATCCGGGCGAGTTGCGGCAGTTCGAGGATCCAGCTGAACGCACCCAGTCGGCTGCTCGGGCGAAGACCGACGCGCAACATCGCTCGGACGACGGCTGGATCGAACTGCTTCCCCGAGCACTCGACAAGCTCACGTCGGGCCGCGTCGGTCGACATCGCCTGCTTGTAGGAACGACTCGAAGTGATGACGTCGTACGCATCGGCGACGGCGGTGATTCGACCCGCCAGCGAGATCTCGGTTCCCCGCAGTCCCGCCGGGTAGCCCTTGCCGTCCCAGCGCTCGTGGTGCTGACCGGCGGCGTCACCCCACGAGTCGAGCCATGGTTGCAACGGGACCAGCATCCGCTGGCCGGCCGCC
>CALBVR010000275.1 GCA_937969565.1 uncultured Acidimicrobiales bacterium
TGAAGATCCGCAACGGCAAGACCATCGAGGTCCTCAACACCGATGCCGAAGGACGACTCATCCTCGCTGATGCCTTGAGCCTCGCCAGCGAAGCCAAGCCGGACGCAATCATCGATCTGGCGACCCTGACCGGAGCATGCATGGTGGCGCTCGGTCCGAAGATCGCCGGGCTCATGAGCAACGACGACGACTTCGCCGCGACCGTGAAGGCCGCCGCCGAAGCGGCCGACGAACGTGTCTGGCAGCTCCCGCTCCCCGCGGACTACAGCTCGCAGTTCGAGTCCTCCGTCGCCGACATGAAGAACATCGGCGGCTCACATGGTGGTGCGATCACGGCCGGGCTGATCCTCCAGAACTTCGTGGCTGAAGACATCCCGTGGGTGCACCTCGACATCGCCGGCCCCGCCTGGACCGACAGCGAAGATCCCGAGAACCGGAAGGGCGGCACCGGGTTCGGCGTGCGCACCCTGGTGCAGCTCGCCCGCACCTGGCAATGATGGACGTTCGCTCCGCCTCGGTCGACGACGTCGAGGAGATTCTTGCGGTCTGGTCGGCCGCCGGGCTGGGCGGTGGTGCCGAGGTCGATCGGGCGGAGGCGCTCGAACGGCTCCGCGAAGACGACGGGTTCTTCGTCGTCGGTGAGAAGGACGGATCTCTCGTCGCCGTGGCCATGGGCTGCTACGACAACCATCGGGGCTGGCTCAAACGGGTTGCCGTACATCCGGAGCATCGCGGCAACGGTCTCGGTCGAGCGATCGTCGACGCGGTGGAGCAACGATTCTTCGATGCCGGAGTGGTGCACCTACGGCTGTCCGTCTTCGAAGACAACGAGGCCGGGCTCGCCTTCTGGAACGGAATGGCCTACGAGGAGTTGCCGACGATTCGCTACTTCACGAAGGATCTGCGCTCGTCCCGGTGACCTCGAAGGTCGACGCAATCAGGTCGAAGACCACGAGATCGCTCACACCCAACGCGGCAACTCCCGGAGCGGAGAAGTCCACGCTGTAGACGCCCGAGCCATCCTCGACGACGTAGCGAACGATGCTGCCGCCGTCTGTCGTGGCCACGCGTCGCTGCTTCCCGCGACTGGTGACGGCCTCGGACACGACGGTTCCGCCCGCGGCCTCCACCTCGGCCTCCCATTCCGAGAGTCTGCTCGTCTCGTCTTGTCCAGCGACCCAGTTGAGGGTGACCGTCTGGGTGGTGCCGGCAAGTTCGGCGGAGAGGCAAGCGGTGCTGTCGTCGCCGACGACGGACCCGGAGGGAAGGGCGAGGCGCACGCCGTTCTGCTCGACCGGGTCGAACCCCTCAGGTGCCTCCGCCCCCTTCTCGTACGTCGCGGGAACGCCGATCCGCCGGAACGTGGCGGAGAGGGCCTCCGCTTCGGCTCGCTCTTCGGAGGTGAAGGCGCCGTCGGTGGATTCGACGGTCAGGACGAAGGCCGCGCACGGGCGGTCCACGATCCGGATGAGCCGGTCGTCGCCGTCACCATCGATGACGTCGGCACCGGCGGTCCACGGCTCATCGAAACGTTCCGCGGTGATGAACGACTCGGCGGCAGCGAGAGACGTTCGAATGGCCTCGAGCGCGGCGGTCGCACTGGGTGCGTCCGGCTGGACGGTGCCACGAACGACGAGCGCGCTGTCGGTGTCGGTGGCGGTGAGCGTCAACGGCACCTCGCCTTCGGTGCGGTCCCACTCTCCATCGAGGTCGACGGCCCAGCTTCGCTCATCGGGCGAGAGGGTTGCGACGTCGCTGCTGCGAAGCACCGACAGGGTCACCGCCACGACGAGGGTCGCTGCGAGGACGAGCAGGAGGCGTCGACGGAGGTGGTTGACCGGCGGGGGCAGCGGATGGATGGTGGGGGCGATTCCTCGAATCTGTGTGATCGAGTAGGGAACCCCACCGTCGAGACCGTGGGCGATGTGCACGTCGGATTCGGCCGGGTCTTCGGATCGACGCTCGCATTCACGCAGATACTCCTCGACCGCGCCGGGAGTCTTCGCCGCGGCGGCGGCCAGGATCGTCATGGCCACGGTGCCATGCTCCGGGTGGTCGCCCGCGTAGGTGACCACGTCGCCATCCGTGCCGATGATGCCGACGACCGGGAATCCACCGATGGATCTGGGTACCACGTCGGTCACGCTACCGGACGTTGCCGCTGGCAGACTTCACCCGTGACGACGCTGCAACCCGAACAACAGGCTGCGCACGACGCTGCGGTGGCCCGGGGGGAGGCCGGGTACCTCGACCCGTTCTCCGGACTGTTCGTCATGACGGCGGCCCATCACCTTGCGCGAGGCAACTGTTGCAACTCCGGATGTCGGCATTGCCCCTATCGTGAGCGCATGACGCAGACGTCTCCGACGAGGAACGCACCGCAACGCATCGTGTCGCTCCTGCCGGCGGCCACCGACATGCTGGTGTTCCTGGGTCTGGCCGATCGCATCGTGGGGGTCACCTACGAGTGTTCGATGCCGGACGGAAGCGACCTTCCGCCGAAGGTCACCGACACCATCATTCCGCCCGATGCGAGCCCGGCCGAGATCGACGAGATCATTCGGGAAGCGATGGCCGAGGGCCGTCAGCTCTACGAGCTCGATCGGGATCTGCTTGCGAGCCTTGCCCCCGACCTGATCGTCACTCAGGATCTGTGCCGGGTCTGTGCGTTGCCATCCGGAGAGGTCGAGGCTGCGGTTGCCGACCTCGGCTGTACGGACAACATCTTCAGCTACGACCCGATGAACCTCGCCGAGGTGCTCGATGGCCTCGAGGAGCTCGGTCGGCGATCCGGCGCCGGTGCTGCCGCGCTCGCCAACGTCGACCGGTTGCGTGAACGGGTCGCTGCGTCGCTCGAGATCGAACGCGCCGAGCGGCCGCGGGTGTTGCTGCTCGAGTGGCCGGACCCGCCCTATGGGCCCGGCCATTGGATCCCGGACCAGATCCGGGCAGCGGGCGGTCAGCCGGTTCTGGCCCATCCCGGAGGCCGGTCATCGGCGATGGCGTGGGAGGACGTTGCCGCCTCCGCGGCCGATGTGCTCATTGTCGCTCCCTGCGGGTTCACCGAAGCGGAAGCGGCGGCCCAGCTCGATCTGGTCCTAGAGCGCCCCGAGGTTGCCGGTCTCCCCGCCGCCCGGTCCGGCAGGACCTACGCGATCGACGCCGATCGCTTCATCGTGCGGCCGGGGCCATCGCTGGTGGACGGCATCGGCGTCCTCGCCGAACTCATTCACAAACGCTGAGCGGCGTGGTCACGCCGCCGGGATCGATGACGCCCGGTCGGACCGGGCCTTTGCCGCCCACGCCTCGTTCACGGCGTCGTGCGCCGTGCCCGGATCGACACCCCAGCTGACGAGCTGCTGTTCGACGAGGTCGGGGCTGTCGCCCAGTTGCAGCAGCGTGAAGGCGACTTTGCTGGCGCGGTGTGAGTCCTCTTCTCGATGTTCGTCACGTCGCTGCATGGCGTCGTGGTGCAGTCGCTGGAGTCGGGTGGACAGTCGACGGACCTGGCCGGTGTGGAGCGGGGGCATCACGCGCCGGATCTCGAGCGTGCGGTCGTCGACGGTCTTTCCCATGTTGAACCCGACGAGTCGGTGCAGCGACCGCTGGAACGCGTTGTTGCGGCCGCCGTTCGAGCGGATTCCCAGCGACGCAGACTGTTCTTCGAGCTGCATCGTGAACCCGTCCGGCTCGACGTCGAAGCGCATGGCGACGGAACGCAAGAGCCAAAGCGTGCTGGGGCCAAGGATCGGCAGCCAGAACGTCTCCGCATAGTGCGAACGCGGATCGAATCCGATGGCATCGATGTGGTCATCGCGCAACGGAAGGATCAGTGCTTCCTCGCGGCCGCTGAAATCGGGTGCAGTGGGATGCATGGTGGGGTTCTCCTGAGAAGGACGGCCAACGCCGGGCGTTGCCTCGATGGGTTGAGAAGTCGTGGTGTTCGTCAGGGGAAGTAGGGATGAAGCTACGGACCCGTAGCTACGAATTCTGACAACCAGTTGTCTTTTCGGGCAGATTTCGTACATTTTCCATCTCTTTCACTCACTGTCGACGGTCTCCGGTTCCCTGAGCGCGGCAGTAGTGTCGAGCCATGGCCCGTGTGCTCCTGGCGACTCCAGAACCGATCGGTCGTCGACTGGCCGGTCCGGCGATTCGGGCCGCCCACCTCGCCCGTGTGCTCGGGAGCGACCACGAGGTCACCCTCGTGTCGCTGGCCGGAGAGTCGGTGAGCCCTGTCGACGGACGTGCCGTGCGCGGCCCCGAGGCCATCGAACCTCGGAACCACGACGTGGCGATCGTGCAGGGCAGCGTCACCGTCGCCCATCCGGAGCTCCTCGAATCGAACCTGCCACTCGTCGTCGACTGGTTCGACCCATTCCATGCCGAGGCCCTCCATCGGTCCAGCGACGACCGCATTCGCCGCATGGACCTCATCGAAGGCGCCCGCACCACGCTCGAGCAGCAGGCCCGTCGAGGCGACTTCTTCCTCTGTTCGAACGAGGCGCAGCGGGCCCACTGGCTGGGATGGCTGGCGTCCGCCGGCCGTTGCAACCACGCCAACCACGACGAGGACCCCACGTTCGGACGTCTTCTTGCCGTTGCGGCCTTCGGAGTGGAACAGGGCGCCCGACCGGCAAGCGGACGGATCCGTTCCACGTTCTCCGCGATCGGCCCCGACGATCCCATCCTGCTCTGGGCGGGAGGACTTCACGACTGGCTCGACCCGATCGCCGTCGTGGACGCCATGCCACTCGCACTCGATGAGAACCCCGACACCCGCCTCGTCTTTCTCGCCGGGCCCCACCCAAACACCACGCTCGGCACGATGGGGATCCGTGGCGAAGCCATCGAACGTGCCCGCGAGCTCCGGCTGTTCGGGCGGAACGTACTCTTCGTGAACCAGTGGGTGGACTACGACGAACGGCTCGAGTGGGTGGCCGATGCCACCATCGGCGTCGCCGCACACCGGGACCACCTGGAGACGAGCCTCTCGCACCGAACACGCCTGCTCGACCACCTTGCCGCGGGGCTCCCCACCGTGGCGACGGGAGGCGATCCGCTGACGGCAGAACTCGAAGCCGGCGGCGCCGCCCGGACCGTCGAGCCCGGTTCGAGCGAGGCCCTCGGCGACGCCATCGCCGCCGTGCTCCGCGACTCCACCCTTCGCGCCGACATGGCCGCAAACGCGGCGCGGCTTGGCGTGGAACGATCATGGGAGAACACGCTTCGGCCGCTCACTGAGTGGCTCCGGAATCCCGCGCCCGCCGCCGACCGACGCTCCGGGGTGCAGACCGGCTTCAACGCCGGCCAGGCGACCGATCGTCCGATCGGTCGAGCGCTGACACGCGCCCGCATGCACCTGGACGATGGTGGGCCGGTTCAGGTGCTGCGTCGCACCGTTGCCGCTGGCCGGCGCCGGCTCGGACGATGAACGCTGACGGACGCCGACTTCGTGCCGTCCTGGTGAACTACAACGGCGGCTCGCTGTTGCGTCGCGCCGTGGAGTCGATCCAGGGGGCGACATGGTCGGGCCCGGTCGACGTCGTCGTTGTCGACAACGACTCACACGATGGCAGCATCGCTCTCCTTGCGGACCTCGACGGCGTCCACGTCATCCGCCGGGACACCAACGAGGGCTTTGGCGCCAACAACCATGGGATCGCCGATCTGCTGGGCAACGACCCCGTGCTGGATCTCGTCGAGCCCGACCTGGTTCTCCTCCTCAACCCCGATGCCATCGTCCGGCCAGACGCGCTCGAAGCGATGGCCGGAGCGCTCGACCCGGATCACAAGGTCGGCGCCGTCGCTCCGCACATCATCTTCGATCGGCCGTTCAGCGAGCTCCCCGTCACCGATGGCGACATCACCCTCACGGCGATCGAGGTCGGTGGTGTCGAGGTGACCGCACAGTGTCATCCAGTCGATGGGTCATTCCGGCTACCGGGGGCAACCGCCCCGATCTGGAGGTGCCCGGCAGGCTCGGCGCTCCGAGTCCCCACGCCAGACATTGGCGCGGCGGTGGGCCTCGTGACCGGGTCGGGTTCCAACGGGCGGATCGCCGGCCGGCACATCGAGGGCGCAGGTCGCGAGAGCATCAGCGCCGACGAGCTGCGTCCCGTCACGGTGATCCAGAATGCGGGGAGCCAGCTCGGCCCACACGGCACCGGAGAGAACCGCAGCTTTGCCCGGGTCGACGGGACGGCCGAGCCGCCCGCCGATGCGCCGGCGTGGTGTGGGGCGGCCGTCCTGCTCGCGGCCGACTACGTGCGCGACGTCGGCGGTTTCGAGCCGTCGTACTTT
Source organism: uncultured Acidimicrobiales bacterium (assembly GCA_937969565.1). Taxonomy (GTDB): domain Bacteria; phylum Actinomycetota; class Acidimicrobiia; order Acidimicrobiales; family SHLQ01; genus SHLQ01. The sequence goes on from CALBVR010000275.1 coordinate 6,304, forward strand.
CTGTACTACGAGGACATCGACCTCTCGCTCCGAGGTCTGGCCCGCGGCTGGCGCACGGCCTACGAGCACCGCGCGATCGTCGAACATCGCCACTCCGACAAGGCCACGCAGGGAACCCGGCAGGTGGAGGTGTTGCAGCATCGGAATCGACTGCTCATGCTCGTACGAAACGCGCCCGCGGCCGACGCCTTCGTGGCCTTTGGCACGGCTGTCCTCACGCCCGCCTCGCTGCTGGTCTCCTCGTTGCATGCCGGCGACGCCGGGGCCCGCCGCCGCCTGGCCGGGTGGCGTCTGCAGTCGCTACTGGACGCCATCCGGAAGCTGCCCGGCGCAATCCGCGGCCGTCGCGAGGTCCAACGACAGAGCCAGCGCTCCCCGCGTGACGTGATGGATGCGGCCGCCGGAACCGGCCGATTCCCGCACGATCTACACTGACCGACGTGCAGATCGTCTACCTCTCGGCCCGACCCGAGCTCTTCCGCGAAACGCTGCAGCACGTCAACCACTTCGCACCGTTCATCGACGACGTGGTCGTGATCGTCCCCGAACGGATGCGTGCGAGCTTCGAAGACATCGCCACCGTCCTGACCGACGAGGGTCTCACGGGACGGACCACGGCCGAACTCCGGGCGCTTCCGCACACCGGCCGGAACTACCTGCTGCGCACGGCGGCCGCCCGCCACGACGCCGTCTCCGACACCTACATCATGAGCGACGACGACAGCCGTCCCATCGTGCCCATCGACCTCGGGCTGTTTGCCGCGAACGGCCGACATCGCCGGCGCTGGTTCCACACCATGGGTACCTGGCGGCGCGACGCGACCGAGTTCGACGAGAGCATCCTGCACACCTGGGTCATCCTGCGGCAGATGGGGTTTCCCGACCCGATCAGCTATGCGTGCCACATGCCGCAGATCATCGACAAGGCGCTGTACGCGGCCGTCGCCGATCGCTTCGCCCCGTACTCCGACACCTACCCGCTGGAGGAATGGTCGACCTATTTCACCGTTGCGCCCACCCTCGAGCCGGACCGGTTCGCCGAGCCGGAACCGTTCCTCACACTCGGATGGCCGCAGTATCCGGGGGAGTGGCCGCACCAGATCCGACCTCCACGTCACGTCTACGAGAATCACCATCCGGAGCTCCACGCGGACGGCGGGTTGTACAGCGGATTGCCGACCGGCTGTGATCCCGAGACCATCGACGCCACCAATCTCGAGAAGATCATGCGGTGGCATCGACTCGACCTCCAGGTCCGGCAGCTGGCCTTCCCCGAAGATGTCGAGCAGCCATGGACCAGTCCGTCAGGTAGCCGGAAGGTCGCCTTCCGTGGGCTGAAGGCGGCTCGTGCGGCCTACCGGTATCTCGGACTCGACGAGCGCGCCGCGACGGCGGAACTCGAGGGTCGCATCGCCATGCTCGAACAGCGTCAGCAGCGAGACGAGTCTGCGTGAGTGGCTTCCCGGCGGCCGACCCGGCCGAGGTCGCCACTGCACGCCGGCTGATCGGCGACGCCTCCCGGATCGTCGTGCTCACGGGCGCGGGGATTTCCACCGACTCCGGCCTCCCCGACTTCCGCGGCCCGAACGGACTCTGGACCAAGAACCCCGAAGCGGAGAAGGCCTCGAACATCCGCTACTACGTGACCGACGAGAACGTCCGGAAGACCAACTGGCGGCTCCGAGCGGAGGGGCGGCTGTGGGCAAACGTGCATCCGAACGACGGTCACCGTGCGCTGTTGCCGCTGCAGGAGCGCGGCACGCTGCACACGCTCATCACCCAGAACGTCGACGAGCTGCACCAGATGGCGGGCATCGACCCGGACACAGTGGTGGAGATCCACGGCACGACCCGCAAGGCCGGATGCCTCGACTGCGACTACCGCACCACGATGGAAGCGGTGCTCGAACGAGTTCGCGCCGGCGATGAAGATCCGCGGTGTCCGGTGTGCGAGGGCCTGCTGAAATCCGCCACCATCTCGTTCGGTCAAGCACTGGTTGCCGAGGACCTCGCCCGTGCTCAGGAGGCCGCCGACGTTGCCGACGTGCTGCTCGCCGTGGGCAGCACGCTCACGGTCAACCCCATCGCCAGTGTCGTACCCCGTGCCCACCGCAACGGCGCCACCATCGTGATCGTCAATGCGGAACCGACGCCGTTCGACGGGCTCGCCGCCGCAGTCGTTCGGGGCTCGATCAGCGAGGTGCTCCCGAAGATCGTCGGAGACTGACCGGCAGATACGCTGCGAGCATGGCCGGTTTCCGTGAACTGCTCGCCCAGACGCTCGAAGAGATCGACGAGGTCGACGTCGCCGGTGCCGCGACTCTGCTCGATGAGGGAGCCCGTCTGCTCGACGTCCGCGAACCAGACGAAGTCGCTGCCGGCGCAATCGCCGGCGCCGTCATGATTCCTCGCGGTCTCCTCGAGACATCTGTCGAAGCCCGGCTGCAGGATCGCAGCGAACCGATCGTTGTCATGTGCGCCGGAGGCACCCGTTCCGCCTTCGCCGCGAAGACCCTGAACGAGCTGGGCTACGAACGCGTTGTCAGCATGGCCGGCGGCTTCAACGCCTGGAAGGACGACGGCCGTGACTGGGGCGAACCAGACGCATTGTCGACCGAACAGCGCATCCGCTACGGCCGCCACCTGAACCTCCCCGAGGTGGGGGAGGAAGGCCAGCAACGACTGCTCGGCGCCAAGGTGCTGCTGCTCGGTGCCGGCGGATTGGGTTCGCCGGCTGCCCTGTACCTGGCCGCTGCCGGCGTCGGCACACTCGGCATCGTCGACATGGATGTTGTCGATGCATCCAACCTTCAGCGCCAGGTCATCCACAATCTCGATCGGGTCGGCCAGAAGAAGGTCGACAGTGCCGCCGAGACCATTCGACGTCTCAACCCCGACGTCAAGGTCGTTGCCCACCCGGTCCGGCTCGATGCCTCCAACGTGCTCGACCTCATTGCCGGCTACGACGTGATCGTCGACGGGGCGGACAACTTCCCGGCCCGCTACCTGCTCAACGATGCCTCCGTGAAACTCGGCATCCCGATCGTGCACGGTTCGATCTTCCGGTTCGAGGGCCAGGTCAGCGTGTTCGACCCCCGGGTCGGGCCGACCTACCGAGACATGCTCCCCACGCCGCCGCCGCCCGAACTGTCGCCGAGTTGTGCCGAGGCTGGAGTGCTCGGCGTGCTTCCCGGAATCGTCGGCTCGCTGCAGGCGATCGAGGCGATCAAGCTGATTCTGGGTCTCGGCGAACCGCTCATCGGCCGGCTGCTGGTGTTCGATGCACTCGACATGGTCTTCAGCGAGTACGCCCTGAAACCAAGCCCGGACAACCCCGTCACCTGGGACCGACGAGACGAAGTGCAGATCGTCGAGCTCGATGGATTGTGCGCTCCCGTGTTCGCCGGCTGACCACGAGTACGCTTACGGCCCGTGAAGGGTCTCATTCTCTCCGGTGGTGCGGGCACGCGGTTGCGTCCGATCACGCACACGTCGGCCAAGCAGCTGGTTCCGATCGCCAACAAACCGATCCTGTTCTACGGGATCGAGGCGATGGTGGCGGCGGGAATCGTCGAAATCGGCATCATCATCAGTCCGGAGACCGGTGGCGACATCCGTGACGCCGTTGGTGATGGGTCATCGTTCGGCGCATCCGTCACCTATCTCGTGCAGGACGCCCCGTTGGGTCTGGCCCACTGCGTGCGCATTGCCCGGGACTTCCTGGGCGACGACGAGTTCGTGATGTATCTCGGCGACAACATGCTGGAACAGGACCTCGTCTCGTTCGTCGGTGAATTCACGTCTCGCCGAGCAACGCCGGAGCTCGGTCGCGGCACCGGGCCGACAGCACAGATCCTCCTCGCGCAGGTCGACGACCCGCGCTCGTTCGGCGTCGCCGAGGTCACGGATGAAGGCAACGTGGTCGCCCTGGTGGAAAAGCCCGACGATCCGCCGTCGGACCTCGCATTGGTCGGCGTCTACCTGTTCGACGCCACGATTCACGAGGCGGTGGCCGGTATCGAACCGTCGCCCCGCGGTGAGTTGGAGATCACGGACGCCATTCAGTGGTTGATCGATCAGGGCCACGAAGTCGCTCACGACGTGCTGCGCGGCTGGTGGTTGGACACTGGCAAGAAGGATCCGCTGCTGGAGTGCAACCGGCTGGTCCTTGACACCGTCGACCCTCGAATCGATGGTTCGGTCGACGAGGACTCCCGGGTCGAGGGCCGCGTTGTCGTCGAGGCTGGTGCACAGATCGTCCGGTCCACCGTCCGTGGCCCGGCGGTCATCGGTGCGGACGCCGTGATCACCGATTCCTACATCGGCCCATATTCATCGGTTGCGGATCGGTGTTCGGTGACGAACGCAGAACTGGATCACAGCGTGATCCTCGCGGACTCGTCGATTTCGAACGTGGCCCGGTTGACGGACTCGTTGATCGGTTCGCATGTCGAGGTGGATCGCCAGGCGCACGTGCCGGCAGGTCTGCGGTTGATGTTGGGAGATCATTCCCGAGTGGAGTTGGAGCAGTAATGGCCGAGTTCGTCGAGTCCGAAGTCATCGAGGGTGTCGTCCAGGTGCACCCGACGATCCATGCCGATGAGCGCGGCTATTTCATCGAGACGTATCGGCGTGAGTGGTTCGGGCTGGGTCGCGAGATGATCCAGGGAAACCGTGGGAACCGCCAGGCCGGCTCCGTGGTCGGACTGCACTATCACCTGCATCAGGCCGACTACTGGTACGTGCCGGCCGGTCACGCCCGCGTCGTGTTGCACGATCTTCGTGTCGGTTCGCCGACCGACGGTGCGACCCAGATGTTGGACATGGGCGAGGTCGACGGAGCGGAGAACAACCATCTCGGCCTGTTCATCCCGCCCGGCGTCGCGCATGGGTTCTCGTCGATCACGGATTGTGTGATCACGTATCTCGTCGACGGCTACTACAACCCGGCCGACGAGCTCGGTGTGGCATGGGACGATCCGGCGATCGGGGCCGATTGGGGGCTGACGGATCCGATCCTGTCACCTCGTGACGCGGCGAATCCGCTGCGGGCCGACCTTGATCCGGGCCGACAGCCGTACGCATCCCTGCGCACCTGAGTGCGATCGCAGAGACTGGAATCATCATGAAGTTGTTCGTCACCGGCGCCGCCGGATTCATCGGTTCGAACCATGTGCGCTGGCTCATGGCCAACACGGATCACGAGATCACGGTCTTCGACGCCCTCACCTACGCCGGAAACCGAGCCAACCTGGCTGAGTTCGAAGACTCACCACGGTTCAGTTTCGTACACGGCGACATCACCAGCCGCGACGACGTTGCCGCGGCGCTGCCGGGCCACGACCGGGTGGTGCATTTCGCCGCCGAGTCGCATGTGGATCGGTCGATCATGGGGCCCGACGCGTTCATCACGACGAACGTCTCCGGCACGAACATCATGTGCGACATCGCCCGGCAGAACGGTGTCGAGAAGTTCCTGCACATCTCGACTGATGAGGTCTACGGCTCGATCGACGAAGGCAGTTTCGTCGAAGGCGACCCACTCGAGCCGCGCTCACCATATTCGGCGTCGAAGGCATCATCGGATCTCGTTGCGCTGGCGTACCAGGAGACCTACGGCCTGCCGGTCGTGATCACCCGGTCGGCCAACCAGTACGGGCCGTGGCAGTTCCCCGAGAAGGTCATTCCGCTGTTCGTCACCAATCTGCTCGACGGCCTCAAGGTCCCGCTGTACGGCGACGGTCTCAACATCCGAGATTGGACCTACGTCGAGGACAACTGCGCCGGCGTCCACATGGTCCTGGAGCAGGGCCAGGTCGGCGAGGTGTGCAACATCGGCGCAGGCAACGAGCTCACCAACAAGGAACTCACCCACGCGATCCTCGAACGCTGCGGGAAGGGCGAAGAGATGATCGAATACGTCGAGGACCGGCTCGGCCACGATCGTCGCTACAGCATCGACACCACCAAGATCCGCGACCTTGGCTGGGCTCCGACGCACAGCTTCGAAGACGCCCTCGATGCCACCGTCGCCTGGTACACCGACAACCGCACCTGGTGGGAACCGCTCAAGGCTGCGGTGAAGAACCGCTGATGCGCATCCTGCTCACCGGTGCCGGCGGTCAACTCGGTACCGACGTCGTTCACGCGGCCGCCGGCCGTCCAGAGGTCGACCTGACGGCGCTGCGTCGGGACCAGCTCGATGTCACCGACCGGTTGGGCGTCAATGAGCTGTTTCAGGCGGCTGACCCCGACGTCGTGATCCACGCCGCCGCCCACACTGCCGTCGATCTGTGCGAATCCGACGAGGACGCAGCGATGGCCATCAACGACAGCGGTACAGCGCATGTCGTCGAGTCCGCGGCCCGCGTCGGCGCCCGCGTGATCTACGTCTCCACGGACTACGTCTTCGACGGATCGAAGACAAGCCCCTACGTGGAGACGGACGAACCCAACCCGGCCTCGGTCTACGGACGATCAAAGCTCGCGGGAGAGGGCCATATCGGTTCCGACGGGCTGGTCGTGCGCACCAGCTGGGTGTGCGGCGCCAACGGGTCGAACATGGTGAAGACCATCCTTCGTGCGGCAGAGAACCATCCGACGCTCACCTTTGTCGACGATCAGATCGGCAAGCCGACCTTCACAGCCGACCTGGCCGACACGCTGCTCGACCTCGCCGGGCGCAGCGATACCGGCGTCATGCACGTGACCAACGAGCGCGCCGTGAGTTGGTATGGCTTCTGTCGCGAAGTGCTCGAGTCGGCCGGCCTCGACCCAGAGCGGGTCACCGCGTGCTCAACCGAGGAATTGCAGCCGCCCCGCCCCGCTCCGCGTCCGGCCAACTCTGTACTGGCCAATACGCGTTTCGGTCCGCTCGGCCTTCCGCTGCTGCGGGACTTCCGTCCTGCGCTCGACGAGACGGTCAGCGCGCTTCGCTGACGGGGCCAGCAGGGGTCAGGCAGTCCCTGACCGGATCAGCCGTCTGCGTGGTCTTCGTCGTCGGCGTGGTCGTCTTCGCCGTGTTCCTCATCGGAATGATCATCGCCATGGTCGTCGTAGTCGTCGCCATGATCCTCGCCGTACTTGGCGTCGTAGCCGTTCTGGTCGACGGCGTAGGCGGTGGCGACGGATGCGCCGCCAACGATGATCAGTGCGAAGACGAGGGCGAAGATCGCGCCCTTCCAGCCATGGTTCACTTCGGGAACGGGTTCGGGGCTACCAGCCATGAGGGTCTCCTCGTAGAACGACTGGAGTGAAGGGTAGCAGCGCTGATCTGACGAGCAGTGACGGGCCAAGTAGCGTTGGGAAGCGGTCGGAACGTCCACACAGGAGCTCAATCCCCCAATGCAGAACGTTCGTCGCGGTGCCGCCCTTCTTGGCGTCGCCGCTCTGGTGGCCACACTCGTCCCGACCGCTGCATCGGCGCAGGACGAGGGGCCCGTCAACGATGCCGAAACGATCGTGGTCACCGGTCATGGTTGGGGGCATGGTCGGGGAATGGGGCAGTACGGATCGCTCGGCTACGCCATCGATCTTGGGTGGTCGAGTGAGGAAATTCTCGATCACTACTACGGGGACACCGTGGCCGGCGCCGTGCCGAACGACGTGATCACGGTCCGGATCGACTCCGCCAACGACGAACCGACGGTCGCCGGCGTCGATTCCGGGGCGATGGTGCTCATCGACGAGGACGGTGCCGCGACCCACATCGGCACCGGAGGCGCGATTCGCCTCACGCATACCGACGATGGTTTCGTGATCGCCGACGCGCCGGACTGCTCCGGGCCGTTCGTCGACCGTCCGGGAACGCTCGACGTGGAACAGATTCGGATCAGCACGGCCAGCGCCGCGCCGTCCGGCGGCCGGGCGCTCCTCGGCGCCGGGGACGTCGTGGTGG
>CALBVR010000276.1 GCA_937969565.1 uncultured Acidimicrobiales bacterium
TCGATGCGAACCGGAGACGGCTCAACCGTGGCCGCCGGACGGCTCGCTCCCCACTTGGGCGATGCCGATGGCGCCGGCGAGCCGGGAGCTGTGGAAGGCCCGTCGGCCTCGGAAGGCGCGTTCGTACCGTCCTCGAGCAACGACCGCACCTCCTGTGAGCGGAGGTCGATGAGCTCCGGCGCAGGAGTGGCCGGATGGCCGCCGATGGGCGGAGGCAACGCCGGCGGCGTTGGCATCGTCAGATCGATCGACGGGTTGGCGCCGGTGCCAGCGTCCGTTGCCGGCGGACGGGCCGGAGCCGGATCGACCGTATCGCCCGTGGCGGCAGCAACGATGCGCGACCGCGTCCGCACCGGGCGGGTGGGCGGCGGCGCAACAGGAGGCGTCGAGACGACCGGTTCCGCCGGGTCAGCAATCCAACCCGAACGCTGCTTCCAGCGGGTCTCCCCGGTGGTATCGGATGACGGCGACGGCGGCTGTTCCGACGCGGCATCCGCGTCAGGTCCCACCTCGTTGGCTTCGCTCATGCGCGGTCGGCCCTCTCCATCGCCACGATGGTACTCATCACAACCGCCGCGCGGACGTCTCGGGCGGCGGATCAGGCGCGTGGTGGCATTTCACGCCACTGTCGTCACGGCGCGTGGAGGTGGTCCCACACGTTGTTCGCCACATCGTCCGGGAGCCACGACAGCGACAGCAGCTCCTCTTTCGACGCCTTCTTCACCGCGTTCACGCCACCGAACTCCTTGACCAGCCGGGTCTTGCGTGTCGGGCCGAGGCCCGTCACCCCGTCCAGCGCCGACGCCGTCATCCGCTTGCCCCGCAACTGCCGGTGATACGTGATGGCGAAGCGGTGAGATTCGTCCCGCAACCGCTGCAACAGGTACAACGCCTCCGACTGGCGAGGAATCCGAATCGGGTCGGACCTGCCCGGCACATAGACCTCTTCGAACTGCTTTGCCAGGGACACGATCGGGATCTCGTCCACCAGGCCGAGTTCCTCGAGCACCGCCAGCGACGACGACAGCTGGCCCTTGCCGCCATCGACCACGATCAGGTTCGGCGGGTACGCGAACTTGCCCCGCTCCTCGACCGGACGTTCCCGGTCGGCGAGGTAGTTCGTGAGCCGACGCTCCAGCACCTCGGCCATCGCCGCAAAGTCGTTGTTGCCGTCGACCGTCTTGATCTTGAAGCGGCGATAGTCCGATTTCTTCGGGAGACCGTCCTCGACCACGACCATGGAGCCCACGTAGTCGCTTCCCTGGATGTGGCTCATGTCGTAGCACTCGATGCGCAACGGAGCGTCGTCCAACCCCAGGTACTCCTGCAGTTCGTTCAACGCCCGAGACCGGCTGTTGTGATCAGACGCCCGCTTCAACCGATGACGGTTGAACGCCTCCTGCGCATTGCGGGTCACCGTTTCCAGCAGTGCCCGCTTGTCGCCCCGCTGCGGAACCCGCAGCTCGACGCCGCTCCCCCGCAGCTCTCCCAGCCAGGCGGCATAGAGCTCCGGATCGGAACTGTCCGACGGCACGAGCACCAGCTTGGGACAACCCACCGCCGGTTCTTCCGAATACACACCCTCGAGGATTCGATCGATCAGCTCGCCATCGGCGAGATCCTCGACCTTGTCCACGATGAAGCCACGACGCCCCACCACCCGACCGCGGCGCACGAAGAAGATCTGCACCGCTGCCTCGAGCTCGTCGTCGTGGATTCCGATGATGTCGTAGTCGTCCTCACGGCTGCCGACCATCTGCTGCTTCTCGATCGCCTTGCGCACCGAGCCCAGCTGGTCCCGCAATCGCGCAGCAAGCTCGAACTCGTAGTTCTCCGCCGCTTCCCGCATCCGGCCCTCGAGATCGTCCACGACATCGTCGGTCTCGCCGTCGAGGAACGAGATGAGGTCGGCCACGAGCTGGTCGTAATCCTCCCGGCTGATCTCGCCGACACACGGACCCGCACACTTCTCGATGTGAAACAGCAGGCACGGGCGGCCGAGCTTCTCGTGCCGCTGCAGCTTGTTGTCGGAGCAGGTGCGGATCGGGAACGTGCGGAGGAGCAGATCGAGGGTCTCGCGAATCGCATAGGCGTGACCGAACGGCCCGTAGTAGCGAACGCCCTTCCGCTTCTTTCCCCGCATCACCATCGCCCGGGGCCACTCGTCGGACTCGGTCACGGCAAGGAACGGATAGCTCTTGTCGTCGACCAGGCGAATGTTGAACCGGGGCCGATGCTGCTTGATGAGCGAGTACTCGAGCATCAACGCTTCGAGTTCGTTCTCCACCTGAATCCACTCGACCGACTCGGCGGTGCGCACCATCGTCGCCGTACGCATCGGCAGATTCTTCTGGAAGTAGTTGCCCAGGCGATTCCGGAGGCTCTTCGCCTTCCCCACGTAGATGATTCGGCCGTCCCGATCACGGAACTGATACGAGCCCGGAGCGTCGGGAATCGTTCCGGCAGGAGGACGTGCAACCATCGTTCCCAACCTACTGCCGCGCGTCTCGCTCCGAGGCGTCGTTCCGAGCCCGAAACCGCACTCCGCATGAAATCCCCGACCATTTTCGATGTGCGCGCGCAGAGCGGCTAGATTTACGACGTACTCGGGCCTTGGGCGGTTCAGGAGGCAACCACAATGAGCATTTTGCTCGTCGTTCAAGCTGGCCATGACGCGACCAGCACCCGAGATCACCAGATGCTGCCCTTCGGCGACTCCACCGTTTTGGACGTCGCCCTCAGCCGCCTGCAGGCCTTCGACGGCGGACCCGTCGTGCTGGCCATCAGCGACCTGCCCGGCGACAACGCACTCGACGAGATCGCCCGCAACCGGGAAGCGGCCACCGTCCGGGGGCCATCCGACGACCTCCTCGCACGATTCGTCGAGGTCATCGCCGACTACCCGGCCGAGCACCTCGTTCGTCTTCGGGTCAACTCGCCACTCATCGATCACCATCTCGTGTCCGAGATCGTGCAGGCCCACCTGTCTGCCAACGCCGACTACACGTCGAACACGTTGCTGCGCACCCACCCGCAGGGGCTCGATGTCGAAGTCATCCGTTCGGACGCACTCCTCGACGCCGCCGAGCAGGCCAACACGGCCAGCGAGCGTGCCGGCGTCACCACCTTCGTGCAGCGACGCCCGTCCGAATACAACCTGCATGCGGTTGTCGCCACCGGCGACTACGAAGACCACGCCTGGGCCGTGACCGACTCCGAGTCGGCCGAACGCGTCACCCAGCTCGTGGCGAAGTCCGGAGGCGACCTCGGCAAGCCGTGGGACTCGTACCTCTCCTACGACCGCCCGATCACCCCGGACCAGCCGGTGCGCCTTCGCGTCGCCCGTGCCAACGTGGTCGCTGCTCGGCCCGAGTTCACCGAGACGATCGGGTACCCGCCCGAGCCGTTCCCGCTGTACGAGGCCAGCCGCCGCAGCTGGGGTGTCTGGCAGGGTGAGCGTCTCATCGGCTCCGCGGTCGTTTCCGTGCAGAACGGATGGGGCACGCTCGCCGGAAGTTTCGTCCCCGGTCTCGCCGAGGGAGTGGCCGATCAGACGTTGGCCGCGCTCGACGAGCGGCTTCGTGCAGACGCGCAGGTGATTGCGCTCACCATCGACGGCTCACGCATCCGCAACTATCAGGACTGACCCGGAGCGGCGTCCTTTGGGACGGCGATCAGTCAGCTGCGACAGCGGCGGCGCCAGTGGTCGCCACCGGCTCCGACGTCTTTGCCTTGCCCTTGCGGCGGGAGAAGACCGACTGAGCGGCAACCTTCACTCCGGCCATGCCACCGGTCGCCATGGCGGCGATCGCTGCTGCGGTTCCTGCATCAATGTATGCGAGCATTGGGCTTCCTCAGAACGGTTTCGTCTCTGCTGATCTATCGACACGATCGAACCGATCCGTATGACCCGTACGGCCCATCGGTCGTTCAGGCGTAGCCTGGCCCCGCAAGCTGGATGCTCCCGTTCACCGGGGTTCCAACAGGCTCCGCTGATGGTCGGGCACGGCCGACACCCGGTTCCCGTGGTAGTTCTGCGTGTACTGGACCGAATCGAGCCAATCCGGCGGATCGTCGGTCAGACACCAGGTGAGCAGGCGTGACACGTTCACGAGCGTGTGGGCCCGCGGGTCATCGGTCGAACACGAGTCGGGCAGCCGAACCGACCGGAAGCTGGTGAAACGACGCCGCACATCGGTGTCGCTCCACTCCCCCGGCACCCAATCGATCCCGAACTGTGAACCGTGGTCCGACAGCAGGAGGACGATCGCATCGGGATCGTCGGCGATCAGACGCTCCATCGACTCGTCGAGCTGACGGAAGAGACAGGTGGTCTGGTCCGCGTACAGCTGGCGGTACTCGTCCTGCCAACCATCTCCCAACGTGCCCACGTGCATCGAGCCGCAGTCCGCGTCGAATCGGTACGGATGGTGTGGGCTGATGATGTGCGACAGCATCACGACCGGCCGCTCGTCCCCCGAACGCGCTGCCTCGGCTCGGGCGGTCAACACGCTGTCCACGACCGTCGTCGGGTCCTGCGGCCGCAGGCCCGGCCATGGAGAGCCGCCGAAGGGTGTGAGCGACCAGATGGCGGACGCCGTCTCCGGCTCGATCGACTGATCGCCGTTCAGGCAGCGGTCGGCGAAGCTGCGGTCGCAGGGGAAGTGTCCCCACTGGCCCGACTCGGAATGCCAATAGCTGTACCCGGCCGTGCGGAGCATCGACACGAGGCGGTTGTTCCCACCCATCGTCTCGGCGGCATACGCCCACTCGCCGTCGAGCCCAAGCGGTGCCTCTGCGGTGGTCTGGTACTCGCCCATCAACATCGACGGGACGGAGATGTGGGTGCGGCTGTAGTTGACGGTCGCGATCTCGCTCGTGTCGAAGCCGTGTTCGGCCAGGTTCTCCGCCATCGCATCGACATCGACCGTGGGAAACTCCTCCCGATACACGTCGGGGCGGGCCAACCCATCCAGAACGAACACGTAGATGTTCGGACGACGGACAGGATCGACCGCTTCGAACGCAATCGCCTCCGGCACCGACGGTTCCGCCGAAGTGGCGCCAAGCACGGCGCACACCGACACCACGGCCGTCAGCACGCCGGCAACGATCCACTGCGAACGCTCGGCCTCTCCCACAAGCACTCGCACGACGACGACCGCGAC
>CALBVR010000277.1 GCA_937969565.1 uncultured Acidimicrobiales bacterium
CGTCCGAAGTCGAGGGAGACAACGTGGGCCAATGTGGTCAGCAGTCGGGTCTTTCCGAGACCGGGAACACCTTCGAGCAGGACGTGTCCCTCGCACAGCAGGGCGAGCAGCACCGTGCGCACGACGCCGGCCTGACCGACGATCACGCGGCCCACCTCGGACTCGATCGTGGCCGCAATCTGGGCGTACTGCTCCGGGGTGATCTGGGGCGGTGCCGGCGGAGTCGCTGGTGGTGTCATTGGGTCGGTCACGGTGAACCCTCCTGGGTGATCGCGTCGAAGAAGTCGCGTGCCGTATCGGCCTCGCTACCGGAGATGTTGGTGCCGTTGAGCGCATCGGTGGCCCGGTCGGCGAACTCGTTGGCGATGCTCTCGAGCGGAACCGTCGCCGTGCCCGAACCGGTGGGTCCGGCGCCACGTTGGTCGGTCTGCGTCGTGCCGTCGCCGGTGACGTCGACATCTGCGGATGCCGTGTCGTCGTCGAGACCTCGGGGAATGAGGACGGGCGTGTCCGGCGGCGGGGCCTGGATCCCCTCACCCATTTCGCCACTGCCGTTCACGCCCGGATTGTTCGATGCGGTACCGCTCGGGTTGGTGCCCGTGGCCTCCATGCCACCGGATCCGCCCTGACCCTGACCCTCGCCTTCACCCTGGCCTTCGCCCTGACCCTGACCCTGACCTTGCCCCTGGCCTTCGCCCTGACCCTCGCCCTGGCCTTCGCCTTCACCCTGACCCTCGCCCTGGCCTTCACCTTCGCCTTCGCCTTGCCCCTGCCCCTCGCCTTCACCCTGGGCCTCGAGTGCATCGGCGGCCTGGCCGGCAGCGGCGGCCGCCTCGCTCACCTCGGCCCCGGCCTCAGCCGCCGCAGCCGCGGCAGCCGCAGCGTCGCCGGCATTCTCCAACGCCTGTTGTGCCGCGGCGGCATCCCCCGCCTCGAGCGCGTCCGCCGCCTCTTGAAGGGCGTCGGCCGTGGCCGGATCGCCCGCCTCCTGCGTTGCCGCGAGCTGCTCCAACCGTTCCGCGAGCGCCGCCTGCTCCTCGGGCGACAGCGAGTCGGCAGCGGCCGCGAGCGCCTCGAGTTGATCGGCGGCCGTGGAGCCCTCCGCGAGCGGATTCGCATCGAGTGTTCGTTCCAACCCCTGGGCGGCGGCCCGTTGCGCCAGGTCTTCGGCATCGATCGAGCGAAGCAACTCGTCCTGGGTTCCCTCGAGCGCTTCGACGGCCGCATCGACGTCGTCGGCTTCGCGCAGCGACTCGGCCAGGGCCCGGAGTTCCTCCGCCAGCGCGTCAGCCTCCTCGGAACCGAGTCCATCGAGTTCGGCTGCGCGCTCGTCGAAGTCGTCGGCCACCTCAGCGATCCGAGCCTGATCGGCGGCCAGCCGCTCGCGTACCTCGTCCTGGGGATTGCGGAGCACGACCAACAACACGACGATCGTCACGAGCGCCGCCAGCAGGGCCCACGCCTTCGGCTTCCACGGAAGCGGCATCGCCGTACCCACATCGGCACCAGCGAAGGATTCCGCCCGGGCGTGCACGCGCGGACCGAACGCATCGGTCGGAGCGAACTGGAGCGCCGTCACGAAGGCATCGTCGGTCTCCAGACCGCGATCGAGCGCCCGGGCCACCACGGGATCGGGCAACCGCAGCACGACGGCGCCGACGATCGCAACGACGACGCCAGCAGCCAGCACGCCGAGCGCAACGATCTCCGGCCACGACCACGGACGAACCCATCCGACCAGCGCCACGAGCGCGGCAGCGCCGGCCACCCATGGGCCGAGCTCGGATGTGGCGGCCGTCAGCCAGACCGCGCGCAGACGGCGACGGGCGCGGCCGAACACCCCACGAAGTGCTGTCGGCAGCACGTCGGGTGTGGCCGCTGTCGTCATCTCTCGGTGTCCGAGGGTGTCGTGACGTTGATCGACGCTCGCCACACGGACAAGATCAGCAGCGCGAGCCCGATCACGACGTACATCAACCAGATGAAGCTCGACCCATCGTCGACGCGGAATCCGTCCTGGTCGAACTGTGCGCCGCGATCGATTTCACCGATCAGCGCACGCATTCCGCCGAACGGGCTGATGGTGTCGCCGACGAAGGCGTTGCCGCTGCGCGGGAGCGAGTCGGCGATGCCGGCGACCGGGTTGAACGCCAGAATCTCGACGGGAACCACCACCTCGTCGTTGCCGGAGGCCGCATCGGCGATCGCGATCACGGCGAGCCCGAAGAAGCTGCCGAACGCAAAGACGGCGGCGACCGCGTAGGTGAGCACCGTCGCGGCCGTCGTCCGTCGGAACCGTGAACTGATCCACACACCAACAGCGCCGAGCACGAGGCCGGTGAACAGCAGCATGCCGAGTCCGCGAACCATGTCGAGCAGTTGCACGCCGCCGACGAGAAGACTCACCGCGAGCAACGGCATGGCCGCAACCGTGAGAAACACGAGGAAGGCCAGCGCGGCCGACAGCTTGCCGACGATGATGTCCCTCGGCCGCATGAGCGTCATCTGCAGTGGGACCAGTGTCTGGCGCTCCCGCTCGCCGGTGATGGACCCGGCCGTGAGGCCCGGCACGAGGAACAGGACGAGGACGACCATTCCGAAGAGCACCCATTCGAACAGTTGCCGCCCGACGCGACCCAACGCGCCGACATCGCCGCCGAAGCCCTCGTTGAGCGCCACGGCCCCCTGGTAGGCCAGGACGAGAATGCCGGTGAGGAGCAGCAGCCAGATGGTCAGGAAGACGACCGCTTTGGCGCCGCGGACGCGCTCGATCAGCTCGCGCCGCAACACCGGATTGTCGCGCAGACGCACGCCCATGGACGACGAGCCGGAGGGCTCGGCGCTCGGCGTCGGAACGGGCGGCGGCATTTCGAGATCGGCTGGCAGGTCGCTCATTGCACGATCCCCTGGGTCACATTCATGAAGACGTCTTCCAATCCGCCGCCGACCTCGCGGAACTCGAGGACCTGGCGTGGGTCCTCGAGCACGAGGCGCCGCAGGAGTGCCGCCTGCTCCTCGTGGGTGGCCACGGTGAACTCCTGGCTGCTTCCATCGGCGAAGCGCACCGCCACCCGAAGTGCCGCACCCGAACGGGTGGAGATGTCCTGCGGGGAACCCTCGGCGAGGAGTCGGCCGGCTTCCATGATGCCGACGTGCGTACAGATCTCTTGCAGCTCGGTGAGGATGTGCGAGCTGACGATGATGGTCTTGCCCAGACGCTGGAGGTGCCACAGCAACTCGCGCAGTTCGACGCGGGCCCGTGGGTCCAGGCCGGAGGCCGGCTCGTCGAGGATGAGCAGGTCCGGGTCGTGGACCAATGCCCGGGCGAGGGACAGGCGTTGTTTCATGCCGCGGCTCAGCGAGTTGACCGCGGCTTCTCGCTTGACCTCGAGGTCGACGAGTTCGAGCAGACCGTCGATCAGGCTCGGCCATTCACCCTGCGGGATTCGGTACGCGGCGGCGAAGAACTCGAGGTAGCCGCCGACGTCGAGGCCCTCGTACACGCCGAGACCATCCGGCATGTAGCCGGTGCGGACACGGACGGCGCCCGGATCGAGTGTCGGATCCGCGCCGTCGATCGAGATCGATCCACTGGTGGGCGTGAGAAGCGAGCACACCATCGTCATGAGCGTGGTCTTGCCGGCGCCGTTGGGGCCGATCAGCCCGTAGATCGAGCCTCGGGGCACGGCCAGGTTCACCCCGCTGACCGCTTCGAGTGCGCCGTATCGCTTGGTGAGATCGTGCGTGCGGACGATGGCGTCCTCAACCGGTTCGCCACCGGAGAGGCTCGCGGCGATGCCGCTGTAGTCCGGCAACGGCTGGGCCGGGCCGGTGGGCGGCGGCGGCGCCATGCCCGGGGGTGGAGGGGCCGTGCGGCTCGACGGTCCGGGAGGCGGTGGCGGCGGAGGGGGTGGGGGCGGCAGGTTGGTCACGATGCCTCCTCCGGGATGGTCGTACCCAGCTCGGGCTCGGACTCCGGCTCCGGTGGATCGGTCTCGACCCGGACGAAGTAGTTGCTGCCGCCGAATCCACTCAGCGGCCGCGTCTCGATCGTGTAGGTGCCGGCTTCGTCGGCCGTGAAGTCGACTCGGCTGTTGAGCCCGTTGAAGTCGTCGTTCTCCGCGATCTGGCGGCCGGCGGCATCCCGCACGATGAGGTACGGGTCGAGCGAGGGACCGAAGTTGTTCATCGGAGCGTCCATCCAGACCCGAACCGACTGACCTTGACGCAGTTCGATGGTCCATTCGTCGTACGTGGCTTCGAGGAAACCCTCGCCCTCGAAGACGCCATCGGGATCGAGCTCGACCGGGCGGACCAGGCCGAGCACCGCCTCGCCATTGAACTCGCCGCCGAATCCACCGCCGAACACGTCGCGGGTGCTCGACTCGCCGACGGGAAGGAGAGCGAATTGTTCGGTCTGTTCCCGGGCGGCGTGGAGGCCCACGCGTTGCTGCCCGGCCTCGGCGAAGAAGTCGCCGATGCGATGTTCCACCCAGAGCGTGTCGTCGATCCAGGCCTCATCGGGGATGCGGGTTCGGAGCTCGCCACCGTCGCGCCCGAGTTCGAGGCCCTGCCAGTCCTCGCCCGTCCACACCCGCACTTCCGTCGCTGTGGCCGGAACGACGAGTGCGAGCTCGCTGGTGTCGCCACCGGAGGGGCGGAGATGCTGCACCAGAAGCGTCGTCCCGTCGACATCACCATCGAAGCCGAACTGGCCGAAGGTCGGATCGGGGGCGAGGGCCACGGTCGTGCGAATCTGCTCGGCGTGCAGTGGCGCGTCGGTGACGGGGAGAAGCGCTCGGGACACGATGGCCGTTCGACCGGTTCCGTCGAGTGTGCGAGCACCAGCGTCCCGGGTCCAGGCAACTGCGGTGACCATGCCCTGCGGTGCGGCCGTTCCGATACGGGACGATCGCCAATCGATCCAGGCGGAACCGTTGACGGGTCCATCCTTGATCGCATCGTTGTCGCGCTGCTCTCCGAACATGAACTGGTTCTGCGGGTTCACGTTCCAGGTGCGCAGTTCCGGGAGGCCGGTGTCCTGCGCCCGCCCGATCGCTGCGGAGAAGGGGGCGCTGCCTCCGGCGGGGAGGTCGTCGAGGGAGGTCACGCGGTCACCGACCAGCACGACGACACCCTGGAGATCGAACGTTGATGCGTTGGTGATTGTGCCACTCACCGTCGTGTCGTCGACGACGACATTTTCGATCTGCAGCGCGGCGTCGAGGTCCGGAGCGGCGCCGGTGACGACCGCCGAGCCACCGCCACCCGGGTCGATGTCGAACAACAGCTCGGTCGACGCAAGGGCGGGGCGGATCGTGAGGGGCGCACCGACCGACTCCCGGGTCGTCGACAGACCGCTCGACTCCAGGCTCCAACCTGCTCCGAGCTGCAGTTCCTGGCGGCCGTCGTCGGCGATCAGGACCGTCTCGGTGACGGAGGCGCCGGGGGTGCCGACCTCAACGATCGCGGCGAACCCGTTACCTCGGCCCTGCGTGAGGAACAGACCGACGACCAGCACGCCAACGGTGAACACGATGGCCAGACCAGGGACCACGACCCACGCAAGCGTCTGCCGTTCCATCCGGTTGAGTACGGCGAACGCAACCGGGCCGGCGACGAGCAGGTAGACGAGGAGAAGCAGGCCGAGTGCGCCGATGCCGGGCACACGGAAGCCGGCGTCGTTGAGCAACTCACCCTGACTCGAGTCGAAGAATCCGATCAGCACCTGACCATCGACGGCGGACGAGATGCCGGGCGGAATGCGGTTGGCCCAGTCCGAGTCGATGTAGCGAATCACTCCGGCGTCGGCCAGAACGACAGTGGCGTCCGAGGTCCATTCGGCGGGGAGCACCGCATCGATGGAGCCGGGGACATCGGCGACGATCAGCTGGTGGCCGGTACTCACCCATCGTTGCAACTGCGATTGCTCGTCCGGCGTGAGCGTCCGCAGGCCTGCTGGGCTTGCGACGATCGAGTCGAGGGCCGTCAGCATGCCGAGGTCGGTCAGATCGATGAGCGACGCTCGGCCGACACGAGGAAGCAGTTGCACCTCGTCGGCGGGTGGATCGACGCCGAGGACGCCGACGGCGTTGACCGGTGCCTCCCGTCCATCGTTTCGAACCTGGTCCGTGGCGACGACTTCGCCACCGACAACGAGTTCTGCGTCGAGCCGAAGCGCGCCCTGCCCCGACGGGACGAGCAGGATCTGTTCGACGGCGCTGTTGGCTGCGAGTGCATAGGGGATCTCCCATGCCGTGTTGGTCTGCTCGTTCGTGATCGACAGCGTCGCTTCGATCGCTCGCAGCGACTCCACCTGCACCCGGACCGGCACGACCGTTGCACCCCCCGATCGGCGCAGCACGGTCATGTCGACGCCGGCGATCGCCGGGCCGTCCTGCGCTCCCGCGGTCGCCGTTGCGACCGAGAGCACCCCGCCGATGAGCGCGACGAACAGCAACAATCCGCCGACCATCCGATTGGAGCGCATGGTGGGCAATGGTACGACAGGGGGTCGGGCCGCTGAGGGCATCACACCATTCACGCTCGCCGGGGCGAAAAGGTTCCGAAAAATGTCACGCCCCGTGTCTCTCGTCCGTCCCGGCTTCGTGTCACAGCCGTGTACTAGACCGATGGTGTGGCCTCACCGGCGGATGATCCGCAGCTTCGCTCCCGTCTCGAACGGAATCTCCGCCTCATCACGTGGCACGAACTGCTCGTGGGAACGACGCCGTGGCTGGCGGTTTTCGTTCTCTTCACCCGAGCGCGGTTCGATCTGGAGGGCGCAATCCAGCTGTCCGGCATCTACTACCTGGCCGTGGTTGCGTTCGAGGTTCCGTCCGGCTGGGCCAGCGACCGCCTCGGGCGTGTCCTCACCCTCCGTCTGGTGGGCGCGGCCTGGATCGGCGCGTTCGCCTGCTGGCTGATCGGTGACGACAATTTCACCGTCATCATCGCCGGACAGATCCTGCTCGCCGTCGGGTTCGCCGCGCTGTCGGGCACCGACGTCACCTTTCACTTCGACACACTCGAAGCGCTCGGCCGTTCCGAGGAGTATGCGGAGCGGCAGTCCTGGGTGGCCAGCCGCGGCTTGGTCGCCCGAGCTGTCGGTGTTCTCGCCGGCGGCGCGCTCGGCCTGATCGACCTTCGCCTCGCGTTCGCCGCATCGTTGGTTCTGGCGGTCGGCCAATTGGCCGTGACACTCCGATTCTCCGAGCCCCCGCGAACGAATCGGGCGGACGACATCGTGCACCAGGTTGGTGCCTGCCTCTCCTACCTTCGGGCAGCGCCGCTCGCCTGGGTGTTCGGATACGGCGTGGCCATGGTGGTGCTCGAGCATGTGGCGTTCACCCTGCTCCAGCCGTGGCTGACGGAGACCCTCGGGCAGACGGCCGACACGCTCGGCTCGACTCCCCTCTATTCGGGAGCCGTCCTTGCCATCATGGCCCTCATCGGCGCCGGCTTCGCTCGCTCGGCGGCAACCATGGGGGCGCGCTTCGGCGTCGCACCAACGCTCGTCGGCCTCGGACTGCTCTCGGCGGCGATCGTCACGGCGATGGCCGCATGGCAACAGCTCGCCCTGCTCCCACTCGTCGCCCTTCGTTCGGCGCAGGGCGCGGCGGCACCCATTCTCATCAGTGCCGTGGTCGCGCCCCAGGTTGCCCGTCATCACCGAGCCACGCTGCTCAGCCTCAATTCGCTCGCCGGCCGACTGCTCTGGGGCAGCGTGCTTCTGGTCGTGTCCGTGGATGCGGCCGACGACGTCGCCGGCACACTGGCTCGGCTGGCGGTCGTGAGCTGGGCGTTGGTCGTGGCGACGGCAGCAAGCGCACAGTGGGTCGAGCGCCGCCACGGCGCCGTGGCCTGAGGCTCAGGCCGCGACGGCGTCGGGCCCGTCTTCCATCCCGACTTCCGCTCGCTCGAGCGCCTCACGAAGCACGTCGGTACGGATCGGTTTCGACACGTAGTCGTTCATTCCAGCCTCGAAGCAGGCCTCCTGGTCCGACGCGAGCGCGTTGGCCGTCAAGGCGATGATCCATGGCTGCACGTCGAGGTCGAGCTCTCGAATCTGGCGGGTGGCAGCCAGTCCGTCGAGCACCGGCATCTGCATGTCCATGAGGATCGCATCGAAGTGTCCCGTTTGCATCGCTTCGACCGCCTGCGCACCGTCGGCCACGACCGTGGCCTCGTAGCCAAGCTTGCCGAGCATCGCCAGCGCCACCTTCTGATTCACGGCGTTGTCCTCCGCCATGAGCAATCGAAGCGAGCCGTCAGCCGCCACCGCGCCGTCGATCGCCGTCAGCGGCACCGGAGCCGGCCGGGCCGCCGACAACAGACGGTCGATGGTTTCACGCAGCCGCCAACTTCGCGTGGGCTTCATCAGGGCCGCATCGAAGAGGGGTTTGTCCTCCTCGGACACGACCGTTCCCGACGAGAGAAGGATGAGTGGGAAGCGCTCATCGGTTGCATCGAATCGCTGCCGGAGCTTTCGGGCCAGGTCGACGCCGTGCATTCCCGGCATGTGCATGTCCAGAATCGCGACGTCGATCCGATCCCCGCGCTCCACGATTGCCAGCGCCTCTCGTCCCGAGGCCGCACTGAGCACCTTCGCCTCCCATTGGGCTGCACTGCGCTCCAGGAGTTCGCGGTTGGTGTCGTTGTCGTCGACCACGAGAATCGTGACCTCAGCGAGCGACGCCTCGCTCGCACGATCCTTGTCGAGCGGATCACCAACCTCGACGAGAATGTCGAAGGTGAAGGTCGTTCCGTGCCCTTCTCCGTCGCTGTGCACCGAGATCGATCCGCCCATCTGCTCGGCGAGGGACTTCGAGATCGCCAGCCCCAGACCGGTGCCACCGTATTTGCGGGTCGTTGACTCATCTGCCTGGCTGAACGCCTGAAACAGCCGGCCGAGCGCCTCGGGAGCGATGCCGATGCCGTTGTCCTGCACCGCCACCGTGAGGCGGGTCGCACCGTCGGACCCGGGCTCCGCCGCGCAGGACACGGACACTTCGCCGTCCTCGCCGGTGAACTTCACCGCGTTGCTGACGAGGTTGACGATGATCTGGCGCAGTCGGGTGGAGTCGCCCACGACCCATCGATCCAGGTTCTCTGCAGGGTGGTGGATGAGCTCGATGCGCTTCGCCGCCGCCCGCGCCGCAAGCAACTCGAGCCCGGAGACCACACACTCTTCGAAATCGAAGGGTTCGTGTTCGAGCCGGAGCTGGTCGGCATCGATCTTCGAAAAGTCCAGTACGTCGTTCAGCACGACGAGCAGCGACTCCCCGCTCGTCCGCAAGGTGTTGACGAAGTCCATCTGGAGCTCGTCCAGGTCGGTGGACAGGAGCAGGTCGGCCATCCCGATCACGCCGTTCATCGGTGTACGAATCTCGTGACTCATGTTGGCCAGGAACGCGCTCTTGGCTTTCTCCGCAGCCCGGGCCTCGTCCAGGGCCTGTCGCAACTGGTGCGTCTGCTCGGCGATGATGTCGTCCTGATCACGGGCGAGGCGGCTCACTTCTGCGTGTTCCGACCCGGCGATCCATGCCACGGCTCCGATGACGATCGGGGCGCTGCAGATCATCCACAGCAACGGGGTCGACGCCAAGGCGTCGCGCATGGCGTCGAACGTGATGCTGCCGGTTGTCGACTGTGCCTCGAGCGGGATGGCGACCAGCGGAAAACACAGGCCGAAGAACGCGCCCAGCAGCGTGTACCGCCATGTGATTCGATCGCCGCCCATCCGGTAGCCATCGACGTTCTCGGTCCGGAGATTGAGCGCCCGGGACCGATCGCAACGTGGCTGTCATGCACCGCAGCGTCAGCTGGGTGGCAGCTCGCCGGGATCCTCGGTGATGTCCGTGATGTCTGCCTCGGCGGATGCCGCCGAGCCCGAAACGTCGTACACATCTCGCCCCGCCGCCGGCCCGCGCCGTCCGAAACCAGGGATTCCGCCACCGATTCCGGAGCCCATCCCCGCGGTTCGCACTTCGACACGCGAACGAAAGGCCCGGATGAGCGGCGGCCGCAGGATCGCCCGGATCGGCGGGATCAGCAGCGCCAGCCCGACCACGTCCGTGAGGAAGCCCGGGGTGAGCATGAGGGCCGAAGCGAAGAAGATCATCGCGCCGTCGGCGAGATCATCGGTCGGGATCCGAGCACCACGGAGGTTCTCCTGGATCCGGCGGATCACGCCAAGACCTTCGCGACGGACCAACCACGCGCCCGCGGCGCTGACCGCGATGACGAGGAAGATCGTCTCGAACCAGCCGAGCTGGCCGGCCACCTGGGTGATCAGCCAGATCTCAACGACCGGAACGACGATGAATGCGATGAAGAGCCAAGCCACATGGCAAGGCTATGCGCGTCAGGCGACTCGTTGCGTCGCCCATTCGGACGTGATGGCCGCATGGGCCCGACCGAGCGCATCGCAGAGCGCTTCCGTGCGCACCGGCTTCGAGAGATAGTCGTCCATACCCGCGGCGAGACAATCGTCCCGGTCGGCGGTCTGTGCGTTGGCGGTGAGCGCAATGATCCACGGCTGGGTGTCCACCTGCATGGCGCGAATTCGTTCGGTTGCCGAGATCCCATCGAGCACCGGCATGTGCATGTCCATCAGCACGACGTCGTAGGTCTCTTGCCGAAGTCGCCCAACGGCCTGCTCGCCGTCGCTGACCAGCGTGACGTCGTAGCCCAACCTCGTGAGCATCGCGGCCGAGACCTTCTGGTTCACCGGGTTGTCTTCCGCCATCAGGATCCGCAGCGGATGATCGTCGCCGAACAGGCGCTCCTCCGGTTCGGTCGGAGCGGCGACACCGACGTTCGAAGCGACGTGATTCCGGAGCATGGCGTGCAGACGCCAGCTACGAGTTGGCTTCATCAGCGCGGAAGCGAACAGTGGTCGTTCTTCCTCGGTCAGCACCATGCCTGAGGACAGCAGCATCAGCGGGAACCGGGGCGTTCCCGACTCGAAACGTGCATGCAGCTCCCGGGCGAGTTCCACGCCGTGCATCTCCGGCATGTGCATGTCCAGCACGGCGACGTCGAAGTGCGATCCGGAGTCGATGTGCAGAAGTGCCTCGGCGCCGCTGGCGGCAGAGACGACCTCGACCTTCCACTGGCGGGCCTTCTCCTCGATGATGCGCCGGTTGGTTTCGTTGTCGTCGACGACCAGCAGACGGACGCCCACGAGATCGGCGTTCTCGTCCGCACGCATGGCGTCGGACTTCTCCTCGAGCACATCGAGTTCGACGGTGAAGGTGAAGGTCGAGCCGTGCCCGAGGCCATCGCTCGATACGGAGATGTCGCCACCCATGAGCTGGGTCAGCGACTTCGAGATGGCGAGACCCAGCCCGGAACCGCCGTACTTGCGATTCGTTGCGCTGTCGGCCTGAGTGAACGACGTGAAGAGCTTGCCGATCGCTTCCGGGCTGATGCCGATGCCGGTGTCGGACACGTCGACCATGATTCGGCGACGGGTCCCGTCGGCGCTCACGGACGAACCGCAGGTGACGACGACCTCGCCCTGCTCGGTGAACTTGATGGCGTTGCTGACCAGATTGACGATGATCTGACGAAGTCGCGTCGAATCGCCGAGCACCAGGTGATCCAGATCAGGATCCGGCCGATAGATCAGCTCGATGTCGCTCGCAGCCGCCTTGGCCGACAACAGCTCGAGACCGGAGAGCAGGCACTCGTCGAAGTCGAACGGTTCGCGTTCGAGGGTCATCTGGTCGGCGTCGATCTTCGAGAAGTCGAGGATGTCGTTCAGGACCACCAGGAGCGACTCGCCGCTCGTCCGGAGCGTGTTGGCGAAGTCGTGCTGCTGGTCGTTGAGGTCGGTGCCCATCAACACGTCGGCCATACCGATCACGCCGTTCATCGGCGTCCGGATCTCGTGGCTCATGTTGGCCAGGAAGGCGCTCTTGGTCTTTTCCGCCGCCTGGGCATCTTCGAGTGCGCCACGCAGCTCGGCCGTCTGCATGTCGATCACGTCGTCCTGCTCGGCCAGGATCCGATCCATCTGGTCCTGCTTCTTGCCGGCGATCCGAGCGACCATGCCAAGCGACGACGGCGCCGCAAGGATGATCCACTGCAGCGGGTTGGTGGACATCACATGCCAGATGTTTGCCCACGTGATGCCGCCCTCGTTGTACGCGGCGTCCAACGGGATCGCCAAGAGGGGAAAGCACAGCCCGCAAGCCACGCCAATGATGAGGTACTTCGTTGCCAACCGCCCGCCGTCCATGAGAGGAACTTCGGCCGCCGCGATGGGGGAACTTGAGCATCGAAACACAATCGTCGCCGAATGTGGTTTGTGGGATGGAGCTGGCAGGCTGGAGAGGTGACGTCCTCGAGCGACCCGACCAAACGTCCCCCTTCCGTCGACCGGCTGGCCCGATCACTGGCGGACACCGGCCTTCCGCACCCGCTGTTGGTCGATGCTGCCCGCTCCGCCATCGAGGCCGGCGACCCGGATCACGCCGCGGAAATCGCAGCGTCGATGGAGCGGGCGATGCTCCAACGAGTCATCAATGCCACCGGCACGTTGCTCCACACGAATCTTGGCCGTGCGCCGTACGGCGTCTCGCAGGAAGCCGGGTTCCGCAACCTCGAACTCGATCTCGCCACGGGCAAGCGGGGGTCACGCCAATCCCAGGCGCCGATGCTGCTCGCACGGGCCTGTGGTGCGGAGGCCGCCATCGTCGTGAACAACTGCGCGGCCGCGGTGATGTTGATCCTGGCCGCGCTGGTTCGGGGCCGAGGCGTGGCAGTGAGCCGGGGCGAGCTCGTGGAGATCGGCGGCGGTTTCCGGGTTCCCGAGGTGATGGAACAGTCGGGTGCCCGGCTCGTCGAGGTTGGCACCACGAATCGGACTCGCCGTCAGGACTACGAGCGCCCGATCGCCGATCCAGCGGCTGACATCGCGCTTGCGATGCAGATCCACCAGTCCAACTATCGGATCACGGGGTTCACCGAAATGCCGACGACGGCAGAACTTGCCGATCTCGGCGTTCCGCTCGTGTCCGACATCGGATCTGGCCTGCTCGACGCCGCATGCCCGTGGCTTCCGGCCGGCCCGCCGGCGTGGCTCGAAGGCGAGCCAGCGGCGAAGCAGACCCTCGAGGCGGGCGCGAGCCTCGTCGCCTTCTCGGGCGACAAGCTGCTGGGTGGCCCGCAGGCCGGCATCATCGCCGGTGACCGGGAGCTGGTCGAGCAGTGTGCCCGCCACCCGCTGGCACGAGCGCTCCGCCCCGGCGGGCTGGTGCTCGGCGCGCTGCAGGATCTGGCGTTGGCCTACCTGCGCCGCGATGGCCAGGCCATCCCGTTCTGGCGCATGGCATCGCACACGACCGACGAGCTTCGGGCCCGGGCTGAGAAGTTCCATGTCGGAACGGTGGTGGAGACGATGGCCGTGCCGGGCGGCGGCACGCTCCCCACGGTCGAGATTCCCTCCATCGGGATTGCGGTGCCGGGCGACCATGCGGCCGCGCTGCGTTCTGCCCCCGTTGCGATCATGGCCCGGGTCGAGAACGACACCACGATCTGCGACCTGCGCACCGTCGACCCAGCGGACGACGATGCGGTCGCCGCAGCCCTGCGGGCGGTCGCCACATGAGCCATGTCGTGTCCACGGCCGGCCACGTCGATCACGGGAAGTCCACGCTGGTTCGCACGCTGACGGGCGTCGACCCGGACCGCTTCGCCGAAGAGAAGGAGCGCGGTCTGACGATCGACCTCGGCTTTGCGTCGACACGTCTTCCGTCTGGACGCATCCTGTCGCTCATCGACGTTCCCGGTCACGTGCGCTTCCTCCGCAACATGCTTGCCGGCGTCGGCGCCGTCGACGCCTGCCTTTTCGTGGTGGACGCAAACGAGGGATGGAAGCCGCAGACCGAAGAACATCTGCGAATTCTCGAACTGCTCGGCGTGCGCCACGCGGTCGTTGCACTCACCAAGGTCGGTCTCGCCGATGAGGATCTCGTCGAGCTCGCCAAGCTCGACATCGAGGAGCGGGCCGAAGGGACGTTTCTCGAACACGCACCGATCGTCCCGGTCGACTCGATCGATGGGACCGGAATCGATGACCTCCGTGCCGCACTGGACCTCATGCTCGATGCGACACCGGATGCGCACGATCGCGGTACGCCACGGCTGTGGGTGGATCGTGCGTTCTCCGCCAAGGGCTCGGGAACGGTGGTGACGGGCACGCTCACCGGCGGTCGAATCCGGGTGGACGATGAGCTGACGCTGCTCCCACAGGGAGCGAAGGTCCGCGTCCGGGCGTTGCAGAGTCTCCACGCAGAACGGACGAAGGTGGGCCCCGGGAACCGAACGGCCATCAACCTGTCGGGGGTGAGCCACGACGACGTCGTCCGTGGCGACGTGTTGGTCCGCGACGGCGACTGGCACATGACCCACCAATTCGACGGGACGCTCGCCGTACTCGCAAGCCTCGATCACGACGTTTCACGCCGTGGCGCCCACCTGCTCTACATCGGCGCCGGAGAACAACCGGTTCGGATTCGAATCCTGGGACCCGATGCGATCGCCCCCGGATCGACCGGCAAGATCCGCGTGCACCTTCCGATCGACCTTCCGCTCCTGCCGGGAGACCGGTACGTCATTCGAGAGTCCGGTCGGGCGGAGACCATCGGTGGCGGTGAGGTCCTCGATGTCGACCCACGGCTCCGGGCCAGCGAAGCCGATCCGGATCGGTCCGTCGACCGTGTGATCGCCGAACGTGGCTGGGTCACGACCCGGGAGCTTGCGTTGCTCACCGGCGAGCAGCGCGATCCTGACGTGGGCGACTGGGTGGTCGCCCCTGCCGCGCTGCAGGAGATGGTGGCGGCAGTCCGAACCCGGGTCGAGGACGCTGGCGGCCTCGGACTCGACATTGCGTCGCTCGACGAGCGGGAGCGGGCAACGCTCGAGCTGCTTGCGGACGTCACCGTGTCCGGGGGTCGGGCCACCACGGCCGAAGCCGCCGACCCGCTGGTCGAGCATCCCTTCGTTGCCACACTGCGAGCGGCCGGGTTCACCCCGCCGGACCCCGACGGCATCGACCGGGCCGAATTGCGCGAACTCGTGCGGCGAGGCGACGTGATCGAGGAGGACGGCGTGTTCTACGCGCCGGAAGCGTTCGAGGCTGCTGCTCGCCTGATGGCCGCCATGTTGCGGGATCAACCGGACGGCGTCACGGTTTCTGAGGTTCGACAGGCCATGGGCAACACCCGTAAGCACGCGATGCCGCTGCTCTCGATGATGGATGCGCAGGGGATGACTCGGCGACGCGACAATCTTCGAATCGCCGGGCCCCGGCTTCCTGTGCCGGACTGAATTGTTCGGGGCGTGGCGCCCCGCCGGTTCAGCTGGCGAGCAGCGAACGACGCTCGTTCTCGCTCAATCCGCCCCACACACCGTGCGGCTCGCGGATGGCCAACGCATACTCCCGGCACTCTCCGAGGACGGGGCAGCTCTGGCAGATCTCTTTGGCTCGATGCTCTCGCGCCAGCTTTTCTTTCTTTCGCTCTGTTGTGGGCGGTGGAAAGAAGACCGCACCCAGTGGACCCCGGCACGCTGCCCGGTCCTGCCACAAAATTTCTGTATTGACTGCCGCCACGTAGTAATTCCTCCCTGAGGGCCGAACCTAGGCGCGGTGTGACGGCCAACACAAGGAAAATCTTGAGGGCGGGACGATGAACGGCAGATATTTTTCTGCCGGGATCGTTCAGGAACGGCGCTCGCGGTAGTCGGCGGCGCCGCCGGCCTCCGGTTCGACCTCGAGGAGAAGCCCGTCGACCTCGACCACACGGGCACGATCGCCGGCGGCGAGCGGTGTCGCCCGGTTCGTTCGCGCCCGCCACGGCGCACCGCGCAGGGTGACCACGCCGTCGGGATCCACGGCTTCGACGACCTCGCCCACTTCGCCGATCATCCACTCGCGCCCGATGGTCGGGGTGGAGAACCGCGTCCGGACCATGGCGGGCATGCCGCCCAGCATGGCGAACAGGACGCCGATGATGCCGACGAGCAACGGCAGCCACCCGATGGAGTGATCCGGGAAGAGGAAGATGGAACCGATGATCAGACCGATGGATCCGACCGTGCTCCAGAACTGTTGGATACCGGACTGCACGTCGATGGCGAAGCCGATGAAGGCGATGACCAACAGTGCGACCGCCCACCAGCGGGCGTTCAGCACATCGAGCCCGTAGCCCCCGGCGAGGAGGGTTCCTGCCCCGATCACTCCGGCCACGCCGACGCCAGCGGTGAACAGCTCGAACACGAGGAGGCCGAGCCCGATCACGAACAGGAGATAGGCAACCGGCGGTGAGGCGAACGTGTGGAATTGCTGCTCGGTGAGCGGAAGGGTGATGAACCGGGTGGCGGACTCGGGCACACGGATCGGGGCGTCGCCTTCGACGACGGCGCCGTTCGGGATGGTCTCGCCCGGTTGGTACACGGTCTGCTGGAAGCCATCGAGTTCGAGGAGATGGAGCAGCACGGTGGGGGCGTCCTGCACCTCGAACTCGAGCCGACCGGAGTTTCCTTCGACGAGCAGGTCGTCGTAGCCGATGACCTCACCCGAGGCGAGTTCGAGTTCGGAGCCGGGTGAGATGCCGATGCGGCTGCTGGCGAGTGCGAGTTCACCGGCGCCGCCCAGCGCACGGCCCTTGCCGGACGGGCCGAGCCACACGCTCACGGGAATCTCGAGCGATTCCACTTTCTCGACGAGTGCGGCCAGACGGCTCGGATCGACGGCCGCTCCTTCGCTCTCCATCTGCAGCACGACGGACATGGCGCCGGCGGCGACGGACTCGTCCAGGCTGCGGTCGATGAAGTCGACGAGGACGGGATCGAGCAGTCCGTTCACCTCGATGACGTCGACGAAGCCCGTCTGGAGAAGTTCTTCAGGGATCTCCACATCATCCTGCGCACCCACGGGTACGGCGGTCAGAATGAGACCCCCGACCAGCGCGAGCAGGCCAGCGACGACGCGGGTCAACCCGGACGGACGACGACGTGAGCGATCAACACTTTGCAGACCCATTTCCGCTCCTCATCATTGCGGGGAAGGGTGGAGTGGGTAAGACGGTAACGACCGCGAGGCTCGGACGCGCATCCGCACGGGAAGGTCGTTCGACACTTCTCGTCGAAGTCGGTGGTCAGCGGCAACTTCCCCATCTGCTCCTCGACGACGCATCGTCGCTCCCGGAGGCGGACGAACAGGGCCTGGTGACGCTCGAGGAGAACCTCGGCTGGATCTCCCTGTCGCCGGAACGACTGTTGGCAGAGTGGCTGTCCGGGCGTTCGATGGGCATGATCGCGGACAAGTTGGAGTCCTCGGGCGCACTGTCCGTCATCGCTTCGTCGGTGCCCGGCATCAAGGACGTGCTCGTGCTCGGCCGCATTCGAGCGGTGCTCGAGGACGGCGATTGGGAACGCGTGATCGTCGATGGGCCGGCGAGCGGTCGCGCCCGGGAGTTCTTGCGCTCGCCCCGCCTGCTCGCCGATGCGGCGGCCGAGGGCCCAGTCGCATCGCAGGGGGAACGGGCCCACGAGTTGCTCGTCGACCAGGAACGATCCGCAGTGCTCCTCGTGACGCTGCCGGAAGAGACCCCCATCAACGAGACGATCGAGACCGCCTATGACCTGGAGGACGACCCGGGCATCCGTCTTGCCGGCGTCGTCGTCAATCGGGCGTTCCCGGTCGACCCGGTGCCGTCGTCGCTCGCCGGCCACCCGAGCCACGGTCTGCTCACCCGAGCCCACGACGACCTCCAGCGAGCGCTCGAGCGGTTGGACGACGACTTGCCGATCGCGCGGGAGATCGTCGCCGAGCAGCCGGCGCCGCTGACCGACGCGGTTGCCGAATTCGGCGACACCGCCACCGAGGCGGAACTGCACGCGCTGTTCGACCGCCAGGTGGTGGTCACCGTGGGAACCGGCGGCGTGGGCAAGACATCGGTCGGGGCCGCCCTTGCCCTTCGGGCCAGCCACCTCGGCCGTCGCGTGGCACTCGTGACGATCGACCCCGCTCGCCGCCTCGCCGACGCGCTCGGGCTCGACGATCTCGACGATGACCTCCGGCCGATCGAAACGCGGGGCGGCGCCGATGCATGGGCGACCATGCTGGACTCGCGGCGCACCTTCGACCGTGTCATCCGGGCGAACGCCCACTCGGAAGAGCAGGCCGGGGCCATCCTCGCCTCTCCCCTGTCGAACCAGCTGGCCGACTCGCTCGCCGGCATGACGGAGTACATGGCGGTCGAGCGTGTGTGGGAACTCATCAACGACCCGGACATCGACCTCGTCGTCGTCGACACGCCGCCGTCTTCAGATGCGCTGGCCTTCCTCGAGGCACCGGACGCGATCGCACGACTGCTCGACAACCGGATCTATCGACTGCTGGTGCACGAGGGCAAACGCTCGCTCGTGGAGCGTGCGCTCGGCGGCTTGGTCAACCAGCTGATCTCCATCGTCGGGGGTGCCGTCATTCGTGATGCCCAGGAGTTCTTCCGCAAGTTCGGCGGGATGGAAGAGGGCTTCCGGGAGCGGAGCAGCGCAATCAAGGCGTTGCTACGGGGCGACGACGCCGCGTTCGTGGTGGTCGCCGCTCCATCGGCCGTCTCGCTGAAGAACGCGTCCGACTTCACCGATCAGCTGCGCACCACCGGCGTCGAGCCGCAGTTCATGATCGCGAACCGGTGCACGGCGGACCCGGGCGACGCGCTCGGTGTCGACGATGCCGACGAATTGTTGGATCGGCTGCGGCAGCGTCACCACGCGGAACAGGCCGCGCTGACCGCGCATGCCGCAACGACCGATCTGCCGATTCGGGCCGTTCCGGAACTGGCGGAACCGGTGACCAGCCTCGACGGGGTGCTCGATCTTGCCGGTCGGATCGACCCGGCCTGGGATACGCCGGGCGGCTAGGCCTCGTCGAGCGACGCGAGTGCGTCGTCGAGCGTTTCGCACACCGGCACGATTCGATCGAACCCGGTGGTGTGCAGGAGCCGGTTGAGGCTCGCAGTGGAGCTGACCACGGCAACATCGCCATCCGATTCACGGACCTTGCGAATGCCACCGATCAGGGCACCGAGGCCCGCCGAGTCCATGAATGGAACCTCGGACAGATCGATGATCAGGCGGGAGACGTCGGTGATTCCGGAGAGCGCCTCGCGGAATTCGCCGACCGTGTAGGCGTCGACCTCGCCTGCCAGACGGCAGACGCTGAAGCCATCATTGGGTTCGACGTTGATTTCGAGCACGGTTTCCTCACTTGACCAACCCCGGATGTACTGCTTGGCGGTCGGGGCGGCAACAGTCGTAACAGGTTAGCGGGCGGTTTGTTCCCCGGCACTCGAAGTTCCAAGGCCGCAACCTGCGGTTCACACTTGGTAGTCTGAACAGCAATGTCTGACGTGCTTCTCGCCACCGATGCCGACTGGCTGTTCGACGAAGTCGCAGCCTCCCTCGGCGGTTCCCACGACGTGCACCGGGTCCGTGAGGGCTCGGCGGTCACCGCAGCCATGGGCGAGGTCACTCCCGACCTCGTCATCCTCGATCTGCAGATCGGGAACATGGGCGGAGTCGCCACGTCGCTGCTCATCAAGCAGGAGTCCCGGGCCGGCCGTCTTCCGGAAACGCCCGTGATGTTGCTGCTCGATCGGGAAGCCGACGAGTTTCTCGCCACGACCTCCGATGCGGATGCGTGGATCACGAAGCCGCTCAATTCCCTGGCGCTTCGCCGGGCGGCTCAGAATCTGCTCGATTCCTGATCGCGAGTTCGGGATCGGCATCGGCCACCCGTATACTCGTCGAAGCCACGGGCAGTGGCGCAGGTTGGTAGCGCGCCTCGTTCGGGACGAGGAGGTCGGAGGTTCAAATCCTCTCTGCCCGACTCTTGGTCAATGTGGAACCGTGCGCCCCGGCGCACGGTTCTTCTGCTTTTGCCCCAGGTCCGCTGACCGACCGCGGGTGAAGGGGTCGCGTCTCACTTTCACCCAACCCGGTGAAGGGGTGGCGTCTCACTTTCACCCGACCGGATGAAGCGGGACGCGCCTCGCCCGATCGACGGGCGGAGGCGCTGCTAGTGTCGAACTCGAACGACAAAGGGCCCTCACGGCCACGGTGAAGGAGGTGACGTTGATGACTGCAACCACGAGCATCCGTTACCTCGCGCGTCACTGACGCTGCGCACTCGACCGGCCTCCAGCGCCGGCGTTTCCAACACCACCTTCTTCTCATCGAGGTTTCACCTTGTCTTCTCCTGTCTTCGGGGCCGGCTCATCGCCGGACCTCCCAAATCCGCTCCTCGCAATCGGCTGGTCCGATCGCTGGGACGCCCATCTCCATGACCATCCCGACGGCACACCGGGGAGGGTGCTTCGCCACGACGGGCGCACCGTCTTCGTCGGATTTGGCGACCGCAACGAGCACGTTCCCCTCCGGCCGGCCACCCCACCGCTCGCAGTGGGCGACTGGATCGTCGAACGTGGCGGACTCGTCGACGCTGTTCTCGCGCGGTCGTCGGCTCTTCGGCGTCGCGATCCTTCCGGCGGGGGTGAGCAGCTCATCGCTGCGAACATCGACCTCGTCGGCATCGTCTGTGGACTCGATCGTCCGGTCAACGTTGGTCGCATCCAGCGATTCACCTCGCTGGCGTGGGATGCCGGCGCGACCCCGCTGGTCATCCTCAACAAGGCCGACCTCGTTCCCGACCCGACCGAAGCCGCCGCGGAGATCCTCGACCACGATCCGTTTGCGGAGGTGGTTGCGGTCTCGTCCACCACAACGATCGGTGTGGAGCCGCTGTTGGAACGGTGCCGCCACCAGACGCTCGTACTCGTCGGAGAGTCGGGGGCGGGAAAGTCGACCCTCACCAATGCGCTGGCCGGACTCGACATCGCCGACACCGGTCGCGTCCGCCACGGCGACCACAAGGGCCGTCACACCACGACGGCCCGTCAGCTGCACGTGCTCGGTGATGGCTGTTGCCTGATCGACACTCCGGGGGTGAGGGAGGTCGGGCTTGTCACCGACACCGACACGATCGACGAAGGATTCGCCGACATTGCCGAGCTGGCGGCGGACTGTCGATTCTCGGACTGCGGGCACGCGTCGGAGCCGGGCTGTGCGATTCGGGCAGCGATCGAGTCGGGCGAGCTGAGCGAGGATCGCCTCCGCGCCTGGGACAAGTTGCGCCGCGAGGCCGCCTACGAGCAGCGGCGTAGCGACGTGGCCGCGCGCCGCAGTCTCGATCGGTCCCGGGGAAAGATGTACCGGGCGGCGACGAAGGCGCGGAAGGAGCGGGACTGACCCCCGCTGCTAAACAGGGCATATGGAGACCCTCGACGTCATCAACCGGTACTACGAGCTCCTGGCTGCACGGGATCGTGATGGGCTGGTCGCGTTGTTTGCTGACGAGTTCAAGGTCACGTACCACGCACAGCCAAGCGCGTTTCCGTGGAGCGGGGTGTTCGAGGGCGTCGAGGGGTTCGACCGGTTCCTCGCGGTCATCGCCGAGCATCTGGAGATCGTCGAGGTGGTGCAGACTGCAACGATCGCTGACGACGCACGCGTCGTCGTGCAGTGCGCCGGCCACTGGCGGGTCAAAGCGAATGGCGCAGACGTGAAGGGTGGCATGGTCAACGTCTTCACGGTCGCCGACGGCCAGATCTCCCACTACGAAGTGCATGCCGACACCCACGCATTCGCCACCGCCCTGGAAGGACGTTCGCTCGAAGGGCTCTGACCCCTGAAGCGCTTCAGGGGTCAGAGCCCTTTTTGCTCCGAGACGCTGAGGCCGACGAGTTCTTCGTCGTCGGAGAGGCGGAGAAGGCCGGCGAGGCCCAACAGCCCGAACACGGCGGCGCCGGCCACGATGCCCCACGAACTCAGGATCACGGCACCGACCAGCTGGGCGACGAACTGATCGCCGCCACCTCCGTGAACGAGGCCGGACTGCACGCCAGTCCCCTCCTGCGCAAACAGGCCGACCGCGGCAAGACCCCACAGCCCCCCGGCGCCAAACAGACCGACCGCGCCCAGGGGATCGTCGACCCGGGACCGCTCCAACCCAACGACAACCAGGATCGCCAATCCGCCGGCCACCGCACCGACGACGACCGCCCAGAGTGGCGAGATGGCCTGGGGTGCCGCCATCGCCACCAGACCAGCCACCAGACCTCGCATCGCGCTCAAGGCTCCGGCGCGACCGCTTCGACGCCACGACACCATCATCGCGACAACTGCGCCCGCCGCGGACGACAGCACCACTGCGAGGATCACCTCGCCGAGCTGTGCGGTGTCCTCGTGGTGCAGGCCAACGGTGAGACCCATCCAACCGATCATGAAGACGAACGTCCCGACGATCGCAACAGGGATCGACCGTCCGGGGATGACGCGGGCCTTCCCGGTCGGCCCGAACCGACCCAGCCGCGGGCCGATCAGCATCGAACCGGTCAGGCCGATCCAACCGGCCAATACCGCGATCACGCCTGTTCCGGTTTCGTCCACGAACCCGGCGCCGTCGAGGTCGACAGCGGAGATCACACCCGAACCCCAAACCGCCCGGGCGGCAAGTGGGAACACGACCGTCGCCAACAGCCCGGCCGCGATCGCGTGGCCGCTCACCTTCGTGCGTTCCGCCAGCGGTGCGAGGGCAACCCCGACGAACAGCACGGCTGCGGCCAGATGCAGCATCAGCCAACCGCCGATCGAGGTGCCGGAGAAGCGTTCGAGACGCGCCTGCAGATCCACTGCGTCGAGCCCGTACCAGTCGGTCCCGAATCCGCCGTCGCCGGGACCGAAACCGATCGCGAATCCGACCAAGCTGAATCCCAGCGCGGCGGCCGCGAACTGGGCCACGAAACGGGCCGCGCCCGTCGACACGCTGCGAGCCCGAGTCACGCCCTGCATCATGACGATGAGGCCGATGCCCGCAAACAGCACCGCAGCCGTGGCGGCGACGACCCGAAGATCGCCAAGATCCGTTGAATTCACAACATAAATTAACCATTCCAAGGGCCGTATGGCCCAGACGGCGTCGTCAAGAAAACCCGGACTGTGCCGAATATGACAATGTGTTGAAGCGGAGTTTTCGGGGGCGACGAGATTCGTCGTCGGAGCGACCCCGCACGAGCCTGCTCCGGCGGATCTCCATCGGGCCCCGCCTGTGGCTGTTCCTCGCCCTCCCGGCCGCCGTGCTGGTTGCCCTGATCGGTCTGCTCGTCTGGACCGACGTCGAGACCACGGATGAGCTCCGCGGCTTCACCGACAACACCGCCAACGTGACCGCGCTCGTCGAAGCACGCCAGATCGTGCAGGACGAACGGCACGAACTGCTTCGACCCGACCCGATCGAAGCGACCCGGCCACTCTTCCTGGACTGGCGCGGCGGCCCCGACTCGTTCGAAGGCTCGTTCCCGACTCGTGCCCAGCAGGTGCTCGGCGACGCCAACCTCTCCATCGACCCCAACGCACAGGTGACCATCGCCAGAGCGCTGCACGCCTCCGGCCAGTCGATCGAGGCGGCCGACCGCTACACGGCCATCGTCGAAGCGATCGACCGTGCCATCAGCCGGGAACTGCTCGACTCACCCATCGGCGACATCGACCGCCGGAGCGACGCGCTCCTCGCCCTCATGGTCGCCAACGAGGCGATGCTCCTCGAAGACCTCGAGATCCGTCTCGGTGAAGCCGACCCGCTCACGGTTGCCCGCCTGCACGCCGTCGAACTGTCCAGCCTCGATCGCTTCGCCCGCGACGCAAGCCCGGCCGGACACACCACCCTGGAAACCCTCACCCTCACTCCCGAATGGGGCGACAGCGCGGTGCTCCGGTCGCAGCTGCTCGATCCGACCGTCGGCGAATTCAACGAGGGCGAGTGGGCGTTCAGCACCACGCTGCGTGTCAACGCCATGACGCAGCTGGTCTCCAGCGAAGCCACCGCGCTCGGCTCCGCCACCGACTCACTCGCCGCTCGCGGCATCGATCGATTGGTCTGGCTCGGCACCATCGTGGCGTCCGTTCTGATCATCGGATCGCTCGCCACGTTCGCCATCCGACGCAGCATCGTCCAGCCGCTCCAACACATCGGACAGGCGGCAAAGCGCCTGTCCCGCGGCGCACCAGCCGACATCGACGATCACTCGCCGGACGAGATCGGCACGGTTTCCGAGTCGATCTCCTCGCTGCACGACACGATGCATGCGCTGTGGACGGACATCGACGAGATCTCCAAGTCCATGGCCGAGGGCGACTTCCAGAAACGCCTCGACACGACCGGGCTCGAAGGCGACTGGCTCCAGCTCGCGGAGACCATGAACGCCACGCTCGCCACCGGCGAAGCCCACAACACATCGGTCGAAGCCGAACTGATTCGGCGAGACGTCCTCACCGAGATCGCCGGCGCGGCCCTCCTCGCGGAGAACGCGACAGAGCTCACCGACGTCGTCCTCCACAACCTTCCCGGAGCCGTGCCGGGCTCGCGCGCCCACCTGCACCAGCACCCGAGTGGACCGCCCCTCTACCACCTCGGGGTCGAGCTCGAACCGACGATCTCTGCGCTCGAACTGCCGACCATCGCGGATCACGCCCAGCACGTGCAGTTGCGCGATGGCCATGGCGTGGCGAGCCTCGTCGAGTTCGGGCAGGGTCCGCCGGCCGTGCTCGTCCTCGCCTTCGGCAACCACGAGCCCGAAGACCTCGGACCGCTCATCGGCCTCGTCGAAACGGCGTCACGAGTTCTCGCCCAGGCACACCGCCGCCAGGCGGCCGAATGGTCGGCCACCCACCACTTCGAACACGACGCGCTCACCGGACTCCACAACGCGGCCGGCCTCACCCGCTGGCACGGCGAACACTCCGGTCGCAGTGACCGGTGGAGCGTGATCGGCGCGCAGCCGTTGCGTCTCGACGCGCTCGACAGCTCGTACGGCCGCGATGCGCGCAACACGCTTCTCACGATCATCTCGCGTCGCCTGCGTCGCACGATCGGCGAACATCAGGTGATCGCTCGCATCGGCGATCCGGAATTCGTGATCCTCGCACCGCGGGTACAGCTCACCGACCAGATCGAACGCATCGTTCAGGCCTTTGCGCATCCTCTCGCGGTCGGCAGTGAGCTCGTTTCCGTCGACCTTGCGATCGGTGTCGCCGACGTGGAAGCGGACCTGGAGCAGGCGATCGCGAACGCGGCGACGGCGTCGCGGCAGAACACGGGACGCAGCACGTCGGTCGTGCACTTCGAGCAGAAGCACCGAGAAATCGCTGTTCGCCGCAACGAGCTGCTCCGCTGGCTCGAATCGGCGATCGAGGAACGCAGCCTCGAGGTGCACTTCCAGCCGGTCGTGAACGCCGTGACGACAGTTGCGGAGGGCTACGAATGCCTCATCCGCGGCAACCGAAACGGCGCGCCGGTGTCACCGGCCGAATTCATCCCCCTGGCCGAGGAGTCGAACCTCATTCTCGACATCGGCGAGTTCACGCTGCGCGAAGCGTGCGCCGCTCTGCCGTTCCTGCCGGGCGATGCTCCCTACGTCGCGGTGAATCTGTCGCCGGTCGAGCTCTCCGACACGGGTCTGATCCGACGCATCGATGCCATCCTCACCGAAACCGGTGTGGACCGCGCCCGGATCGTGTTCGAAGTGACCGAGGGTTCGGCGACGAACGACACGGACATCGAGCTCCTGCACCGCATCCGCGAACTCGGCGTGAAGATCGCCATCGATGACTTCGGCACGGGTCACTCCAGCCTCTCGTACCTCACGACGCTGCCAGCTCAGATCGTCAAGCTCGATCGGAGTCTCGTCACACCAATCGTGAACGATCGGCTCTCGCGCACGGTCGTCGAGGGTGCGATCCGAATGGCGCACGACATCGGCATGAGCGTGATCGCCGAAGGTGTCGAGACGAACGAAGAACTGAATGCACTTCGCCGCTTCCGGTGCGACCGGATCCAGGGCTGGTTGACGGGCCGACCCGCGCCACTCCGGGACCTTGTCGAGGTGGCCCAGCCGCACCCGCGAACGACCATCACGATTCCGGCGGATCCCACCGAGCAGGCGAGAGTGGAGCATCGCTGATGCGCGTCCGACTTCTGAGCCTCCTCATCATGTTCGGCCTGCTGGCTGGGTCCTGCGGCGCCGTTCGCCCGGAACCGCTCGCCTTCGTGGACGAGGACGCCCGTCCCGGCCAGTCGGTGCTGACGGTCGCCGCGTGGGATGCCACCGCACTCACACCGGCCATCGAAGCCTGGGAGGCCGAACACCCGACGGCCCGCGTGGTCGTCGAGATCCTGCCGTTCGATGATCACCACGCAGATGCGCTCGACTCCGGAACCGCAGCGGCAGATGTGATCGCCATCGACGCGCGGTATGGCGCCGACTTCCGCAACCGGACCGACCTCTTCGCCGACCTGTCCGTCGCGCTCGACAACGTTGAGCCGGCCCCGGACTGGCGGGCCGCAGAGGGCATCGCCGACGACGGCACGGTGACCTCAATCGCAATCGACACCGGAAGTCTCGCGCTCGCCGTGCGCACCGATCTTTTGCAGGAAGTGGACGACCCCGAGTCGGGCGGCACCCTCGCCCGAGCGATCGAGTCGATGTCCACCTGGTGTGACCTCATCGAACTCGGCGATGTGTATTCCGAGTCGACGGGCCGAGCATTCCTTCCCACAGCTTCGGACGTGTTCGAAATCGTGCTCCGTCAGTCCGGCGGGTCGTTCACCGATGCCGAAGGCGCTCGAGTGCATGAGACCAGTGCCGACGTGCAGCACGCCTGGGAGACGGCCATGTTCGCCATCGGCGCACCCGCATCGGAGCGTCAATTCGAGAACCCCTGCCCGTCGTTGGGAACCTCCAAGCGGATCACTGCTGGTCGTTCGACCCTGACCGCGTCATGGGACGTCGCCGTCGGCACCGGTGAAGTGGCGGCGGTTCCGGCCCCGTCCTGGATGCTTGAACGGATTCGCACCGTCGCCCCGACCACCGCCGGCTCCTGGACCCTCCTGCCGATCCCCGGTGGCCCGGTGTCCATCGGTGGGACCTCGCTCGCCGTCAGCACGAGTACCGAACACGATGCACTCGCCCGGGACCTGATCGAACACCTCGCTCGCCCGACGAGCCAGAGCACGACATTCCGCGAGTTCGGAAATCTCCCAGCGTCCGCCGCCAGGTACGAGGTTCCTGCGGTCCTGGAGCACCGGGAGCCCTTCTTCGATGACACACCGATCGGCCAGCGCTACATCGATGCGATCGCCGGATTGACGCCGACCGCCTCCGCACCGCAGGACCAGGAAGTCATGCAGGAGTTCCGGGCGGCGGTTGCCCGGGTCGACGCCGGTACCCAGACGCCGGGAGAAGCCTGGTCCGAGGCGCTGTGGCGAATCGACCTGCTGCTCGACGACGCCTGATCGGGCGACCGACGGAACCACGGTCCGGCACCGCGACGGACACGCGAAGAACAACGCGCTTTTTGGTCGCTGCGTTGCGGTCGTCGGGGCTGTGAACAACTACGCTTCCGAACCATGAACTTCAAGCGTCTGACCCCGCAGCAGGTCGTGCTCGGCATCGGCATCGGCGTCGCCCTCATCACGGTGCTCTCGGGCATCGCCGCCGAGGTGTTTGCCTTCAAAAACGAGAACGAAGTCCATCGTGTGGTGTTTGCGAACATCCCCGATGTGATCCGCCTCGTCTTCTACACGGTCATCCCGATCCTGATCGTGTACGGAGCATGGATGTTCTCCCTCCGGGTGAAGAACTGGCGCCGCGGTGGACCGGACAACCGCGCCACCACGAAGGAGAACGTGGGCCGTCGTCTGGCCGACTTCCGCTCCGGTGTCTACATGCGCACCCTCATGCGCGAGCCGGGCGCAGGCCTCATGCACTCGATGATGTACTTCAGCTTCGTCATCCTGCTCGGCGTCACCACCGTCCTCGAGATCGACCACCAGCTGCCCGAGGCCGCGAAGTTCCTGCACGGCGGCACCTACAAGGCCTATTCGTTCATCGGCGATGCCGCCGGCCTGGTGTTCACGATCTCGATCGTGTGGGCGATCATCCGCCGCTACGGCCCCCGGGCGATGCGCCCCTACCGGATCCGCATCAAGAGCAAGCCCGAACACGCCATCATCCTCGCCACGTTCCTGTCGATCGGCGTCACCGGCTTCCTGGCCGAGGGTTGGCGCATCGCGCTCGAAGGTGAAGCCCTCGGCGGCCTGCCCGAGTACGAGAAGTGGTCGTTCGTCGGCTATCCGATCGCGCTGCTGGTGGAAGGCTCCGGTTCGCTGTCCGGCTGGCACCAGTTCTGGTGGATCTTCCACGTCCTGTCGTTCATGACCTTCCTGGTGCTCCTGCCGATCACGATGCTGCGTCACATCTTCACGTCGCCGCTGAACATGTACCTCAAGGACAAGGAACGTCCGAAGGGTGCCATGAAGGCGATGCCGAACCTGATGGAGACCGA
This sequence comes from uncultured Acidimicrobiales bacterium, assembly GCA_937969565.1. Taxonomy (GTDB): domain Bacteria; phylum Actinomycetota; class Acidimicrobiia; order Acidimicrobiales; family SHLQ01; genus SHLQ01. The sequence continues at coordinate 28,477 of CALBVR010000277.1, forward strand.
GCTCGAATCCTTCGGTGTGTCCACGGTCGAAGAGTTCACCTGGAAGCAGCTGCTCGACACGGACTCGTGCACCATGTGCGGTCGTTGCACGAGCGTCTGCCCCGCCCACGCCACCGGCAAGCCGCTCGACCCGCGCGAGATCGTGCTGAAGACCGGCGAGGTCATGGCCCGCACCGGGGACCCCGCCGTGTCGCCCCCGATCGGTGTCGACGCCGAGATCACCGTGCCGAGCAACTGGATGTTCGATCGGGTCAGCAGCGAAGAGCTGTGGGCCTGCACGTCCTGCCGTGCGTGCGACGAGATCTGCCCGGTCAACATCGAGATCCTCGACAAGATCC
>CALBVR010000278.1 GCA_937969565.1 uncultured Acidimicrobiales bacterium
TTCATACCGCCGCCAAACGTCTGGCCAGCCTCATCATCGTCGGCCTCATCCTGGCCGCCTGCGGCGACGGCGGTGAAGGCGCCGAGTTCGTCGTCGACGGCGACACCGCCACCATGACCGGAGACATCGGCCCGTCGACGCCCGACGATGTCCGGGCATTGCTCGAGGATCATCCGAACATCTCGACCATCGTCCTGGCGGACGTGCCCGGTTCGATCGATGACGAAGCGAACCTGGAAGCCTCTCGGCTCGTGCGCTCGGCCGGCCTGGCCACGCACGTTCCGGGCGACGGGGTGATCGCCTCTGGTGGCGTCGACTTCTTCCTCTCGGGAGTGGTTCGCACCTGGGATGCGGGGGCGATGTTCGGCGTGCACTCCTGGACCGATGGGGAGACCGAGGGAGCCGACCTTCCGGATGATGACGAAGGGCATGATCTGTTCCTCGACTACTACGACGAGATGAACATCGATCCGGATTTCTACTGGTTCACACTCGACGCCGCCCCTGCCGCCGACATCCACTACATGACGGATGATGAGCTCGACCGCTACGGATTCGCGACGCCATGACCGACCCCACGATGAAGCCACGAGGTTGACCGCATGGCTGAGCCACTCAAACACGCCTTCGCCGACGAGCTGATCGATCGGATCGCGGACGCCGCAACTGCCTCGATGAGGAGCTTCGATCGGCCGGCATTCGTTGCGGCTGCCGGCGCCGATCTCGACGAGCTCGAATTGAAGGACAGGATCAGTCAGTTCGCCGACGCCCTCCGTGCGCAGCTCCCGGACGACTGGGACACCACCACCGGGCACCTCGTCGAGATCGCGTCTGCGATCGCGTTCGAGGAGACGGAGGCGTTCGGCGACATGGCGGCCTGGCCGCTGTGCTCCGTCGTCGAGCGGCATGGGCTCGCCGAGCCGGAGGTGTCGCTGCGCGCCATGACCGGGCTCACGAAGTCGTTCAGCTGCGAGTTCGCCATTCGCCCCTACCTCATTGAGCACCTCGACCTCACGCTCGATTGGTGTCGCCGTTGGTTGACCGACGATGATGCGGCCGTTCGCCGCCTGCCGTCGGAGGGCACCCGCCCGTTCCTGCCCTGGGGCCAGGGCGTCCCGGCGCTCCTGGCCGACCCGGAGCTCGGTATCGCGCTGATCTCCGAACTTCGACACGACCCCGACGAGGTCGTGCGCCGTTCCGTCGCCAACCACCTCAACGACATCGCCCGCAACCATGGCGACCGTGTGGTGGACATCACGCGGGAATGGTCCGCGGATGATGTCGACCCGGGCCTGATTCGCCATGCGCTGCGGTCGCTCGTGAAGAAGGGCGATTCCGGCGCGTTGCAGGTGCTCGGGTTCACCACCGATCCGCAGATCGACGATGTCGTGTTCACGGTCAGCCCGAGTGGCGTTTCGTTGGGCGACTCCATCGAGCTCTCCTCCGCGTTCGTATCGACGGCTGACGTCTCACAGAAGCTCGTCGTCGACTTCGTCATCCATCACGTCAACGCCTCGGGTGCCACCTCACCGAAGGTGTTCAAGTGGACGACGATCGACCTCGCTCCGGGCGAGGAACGCACGCTGACGAAGCGTCGCCGTATCGCCACCGCGTCGACCCGTCGCTACCACCGCGGGGTCCACCGGGTGGAACTGCAGGTGGCCGGATCGGTCGTGGCTGAGTCGTCCTTCGAGCTGAAGGATTCGAGCGACTGACGTTGGGTCAGCTCCGATCGATACCGATCGTGGCGGTTGCGATGTGGCCGGCATCGCCTTCCATCACACCCATGCGAAGGCTGGCGAGCTCGGCCCCGAGACCATCGTCGTCGTTGCTCGTGTCCTTGTCCCCGCGTGCGACGTACACCTCGTGGCCGGTGTACACGGTCGAGGAGACGTCGTCGGGGAAGTAGAGCTGCGTGGTCACCTCGGTCTGGTCCGCGAAGTGCACCTTCACGTGCACGTGTGCGGTCCGGCCCGGATACCAGCCCGGATAGATCGAATCGAACACGGCGATCCCGCGACGATCCGTCGTCTGCACGCCTCGAAGGAAGGACTCGGCCGTGGTGTCGACGTCCTCATCTTCGCCCTGCTCGGTGAACGCGGAGTAGAGGCCATCGGCGTCGGCGTGCCACACGTCCACTTCGGCGCCACTGATCGCAGTGCAGCCATCGGCGTCGACCACGGCGATCCGCAGCTCGAGCGGTGAGCCTGAGCGCCCATCGGTGATGTCGCGGCGCACGAGATCGAGGTCGGCGTAGAAGGGACCCTCCGCTTCGTCCGGCGTGAGCACACACGAAGGCGAGACCGACCCCTCGGCCGGGTTGGCGTTCGCTGCCACAGACTCGCCATCGCTGCCGCCGCAACCGGCGAGCACAGCAGATCCGACCCCGGCGCCGGCGAGTGCCAACAGCTGCCGGCGGGTGAGCTCGATTGACGTGAATTCGTTCATGGCATCGAGTCTGGCGAACGAACCTGAACGGAACCTGACACGGCCGGTTTCTGCCGGTGCGGGAGATCGATCCGGACGGTCGTGCCCATCCCGAGACCGGCGCTCTCGGCGGTGA
>CALBVR010000279.1 GCA_937969565.1 uncultured Acidimicrobiales bacterium
GTCCGGGAAGAACTGCTGCAACATCGGCGTGTCCACGTAGCCGGGGCAGATGGCGTTGACCCGAATTCCCTCGGGGCCGTGGTCGCAAGCCATCGCCTTCGTGAGCGCGTGCACGGCGCCCTTCGTGGCGCAGTAGGCGGCCAGGCCCGGGTCGGCGATGAACCCGTCGTAGCTGCCGAAGTTGATGATCGAGGCGTTCTCGGACCTGCGGAGCAGGGGTAGCGCATACTTCGACGTGAGGAACGTGCCGGTCACGTTGATCGCCATGATCCGGTTGAAGTCGTCGAGGCTCGTTTCTTCGATGGTTGCCTCCACCTCGATTCCCGCGGCGTTCACGAGCACGTCGAGCCGGCCGTGATCGGACCGGACCCGGTCCATCGCCGCAACCACCTCGTCCTCACTCGTCACGTCGAGCCGCAGGAAGGTCCCCGCGGCCGGGCCGTCGGCGTCCGAACCGCCCTCGGCCAGATCGGCTGCGTAGACGTGGGCGCCTTCGGCTTCGAACCGGGCACAGATCGCGCGGCCGGCGCCACCGCGCCCTCCGGTCACCAGCGCGACCCGTCCGTCGAGCATTCCGGTCATGGCGTGGTCCCTTCGGCGGCGGCCGCCCGGTAGTGGTCGAGCACGAGCCCGTGGAAGTGGTGGAGCGCATGTTCGCTCAGGCCGGAACCGGCCGGGTCGTTCACGATGCGCCCCTGCGTGAATGCCGGTGTCTCCATGCCACGCTGCACGCTTTCCACGAGGTTGATGTCCTCCACCTGCAGCACCTCGTCCAGGTAGCGGATCGATTCGAGCTCGGCCTCGTTCGGCTCGGCGGACTCGAGGAAGAAGTCGTACGTCTCATACGAGCGGTTGGGTCCGGCGGGGATGATCTTGAGGATGATCATGTTGCCGCGACCGGGGTACCGCATGATGCACGTGTTGGGCCACAGCCACCAGACGGCGTGGTCGGTGACGGTGGCGTCGCTCACGTCGTAGGCGGTGTTGTCCGTCTTGCCGGCCTCGGCCATGTGACTCGAGTAGATGCCGTGCGTCGTGACCTCGTAGGTGTCCATGTCGACGAGTGAGACGAAGTCCTTGTGGGCGACATGGCAGTGGTAGCACTCGAGGAAGTTGTCGACGACGTTCTTCCAGTTGCTGTCGATCGTGTAGGAGAGCCGGTGGGCGAACGTGAGCTCGTTCACGTCGGGCGCCCAGTTGGCGATCTCGTTGCCGAGATCGCCGGCCTGCTCCGCGAGCGGGGCGGCGGTCGGGTCGAGGTTCACGTAGATGAATCCGCCGAACTCCTCCACCTGCACCGCATCGAGGCAGATGGTGCCGGGGTCGAAGTTCTCCAGGTTGCCCGTGTGGCGGGCGGCCTTCAGGCGACCGGTGAGGTCGTACGACCAGGCGTGGTAGGGGCAGACGAGATTGCGGATGGTGCCCTCACCCTCGACCAGGTGGTGGGCCCGGTGCTGGCACACGTTGTAGAACGCTCGAAGGACGCCATCGGTGTCTCGCAGTGCGACGATCGGCATGCCGCCGATGTCCTCGGTCACGTAGCTGCCGGGATCCCGCAGTTTCTCGCCGTGGCAGACCCACTGCCAGCTTCGGCGAATGATGGCGGTCTGGTCGGTCTCGAACCAGTGCGGTCGCGTGTAGGCATCGGCGTGGAGCGACATCGAGGCTCCGGGTTCGGGCGTCCAACCCGTGGCGATGTCGACCGGCTGCTCTGCGGTGCTCATGTCCCTCCCCGTCGTCTGCTGCGAGCCAACGTAGCCCGCCTTGAACGATCGTTCAGACTCGGCGGCGCCGTCGGGCTCACGCCGGCTGGCGAGCTTCGAACGCCTCCCGCGCCTCACGCACGTGGGGCAGGTGCTGCTCGGACCAGTCCCGGATGGCCGCCAGTGGTTCGGTGATGCTCTCGCCGAGCGCGGTCAGCGAATACTCGACCTGGGGTGGTCGCATTTCGACGAGGACCTCGCGGTGGACGAGACCGTCCTGTTCCAGGCGGCGAAGCGTCTGGGTCAACATTTTCTGGGTGATTCCCGGGATGGCCCGACGGAGTTGGCCGAACCGGTGCGGCTCCTCTTCGAGGACGCCGATGATGAGCGTCGACCACTTCGACGCCACGAGATCGAGGATGTCCCGACAGGGACACTCGGCCAGGTAGAGATCGCCGCAATCGTCGGCGGATGCGGATGTGGTTTCCATCGGGTACCTACCTCACACTCAGGTGCCTTCTTGCTTGCGGGTACCACTACGAGGATGATGAGTGTGTACGGGAAACGCAAGCCTTTCTTCCCGTTGCTCGAGGAGAACATCACATGTCCAAGACCATCCTGCTCACCGGCGCTTCCGATGGCATCGGCCTCGAAGCCGCAAAGAAGCTCGCCGCGCTCGGACACCACGTGCTGCTCCACGGGCGGAACCCGAACAAGCTCCACGACGCGATGCAGGCGGTTCAAGCCGAAGCACCCGACGCCGTGCTCGAGACCTACATCGCCGATCTGTCGAACATGGCCGACGTCGACGCGCTCGCCGTCGCCATTCGCGAACGTCACGATCACCTGGACGTGGTCATCAACAACGCCGGGGTGCTGAAGGCACCCAATCCGATCCTGGAGAGCGGTGAAGACATCCGCTTCGTGGTCAACACGGTGGCGCCCTATCGGCTGACGAAACTGTTGCTGCCACTCCTCGGTGCCGACGGTCGAATCGTGAACCTGTCGTCCGCGGCACAGGCACCGGTGGATGCGGCCGCCCTCGCCGGACAGCGGCAACTCGCCGACATGGAGGCCTACTCGCAGAGCAAGTTGGCGATCACCATGTGGAGCCGCCACCTTGCCGACACGCTGGGTTCGGCCGGCCCGGTCGTCGTCGCCGTCAACCCCGGCTCCCTGCTCGCCACCAAGATGGTGCAGGAAGGCTTCGGCGTTGCCGGAAGCGACATCAACATCGGCGCCGACATCCTCGTTCGTGCATCGCTCGACGAGGAGTTTGCCGACGCGTCAGGCGCGTACTTCGACAACGATGCCCGTGCGTTCGGCCCGCCGCACCCCGACGCCCTCGATGCCGCCAAGAACGCCGCACTCGTCGAACAGCTGGATCAGATGATCGGCTGATCAGGCTCGGGTCACTCGCCCTCGGCACCCGGGGGCGGGCCGGCCGGTCGGCCACCGGCCGCGTCGTCCGTGGCCACGATGGCACCCATGAAGCACTCGAGCACAAGGTTCTCCTCAGCGCCATTGGCGTGGTAGTGGTAGCCGAGCTCGTCGGTCGTGTGGCCGTTGCACTCGTCCAGATCGGCGGCGTCCGCGTCATCGAGCGGGCTGTGCACCGGGAAGCCATCCATCGCATACGCGAACATCGGCGTTTCGCCGTCCGCGGCGTCGCCGGTCTCCGAGCAGCCGACGGCGCCGTGCAGGTGGTAACCGTCGACAGGGTTGTAGTGGCCGCCACAATCGTCGAACGCCGCAATCGTGTAGGCGCTCAGAATCGCGTCCACCGGAGCGGACTGGGCGATGACCACGCCATCGAGCGTCACACCGAGGTTGCCGCCGGAGGTCGTGGCCGAACCGGTCAGGTGCGGCTCGACCGGGATCAGCACGGTCGACGCCACCGGCTCGCCGTTCTCCAGCCATTCGAGTCGTCCCTCGACACAGTGGTTCTGCAGCTCCGGGTCGACGTCAGGGCGGGCGGCGAGATCGAACTCTTCGGCCGTCTCCGTGACGTTGATGTTTCCGTCCTCGTCGTACATGAGCCAGTTGGCGTCGTCGTAGAGCTCGGCGATGTTGAGGAAGAACTCGCCGTCCAGGTCGTACACGCCCGTGCCGTCGAACCAGATACCACCCGCTTCGGCCGTGTCGCTCGTGGAGGTCGGGCAGAACGGACCGGCCTCGTAGGTGACCGGGTCGCCGGCCACGGTGATCTGGTAGCAGGTGGTCTCCGTGCCGTCGCTGAGCGTGCAGTCTTCGATCGTCGGCTCCTGCGTGAGGGCCCCCTCGAAGAACAGGCCGACGTCGACGCTGGTGTCGTCGTGGTCATGGCCATGGTCGTCGTCGGCTTCCGTGGCGTCGTCTGCATCTGCAGCGACAGCGTCCGCTGTCGAAGAAACGGCGTCGTCATCGACCGCCTCGGTCTCGGAGGCGTCCGAGCCGCAGGCTGCGGCAACGAGGACGAGGGAAAGAACCAGGGCGCGAAGGAGCGCGGTCGTGGTGGGGGTGCTGGAGTGCGTCATGACGTGCACCGTAGGAAGCGTTCTTGTGAACGTTCTGTGAGTCTGTTCGGAGTTCGATCAGCCGATCGTCAGGCGAACCGGCGTCTCCGCGTAGGTCCAGTCCGGGCGCTTGAACCCCGCCAGTGGATCGAGGTGGGCGACACCGTCGGCAATGTTCGTCAACTTCGGCAGCGGCACATCGAGATCACCGGGGAAGCCGGCGAGGCGCACGTCGAGATCGGCCGGATACTGCTGGAGCAGACTGGTGATCACCTGCTGTTCCTGGGTCGGCAGGTAGCAGCGGCTTGCGTCCGTCACCGTGAGTATCCGGCGTTCGATCAGGTCGATGTCGGCGCTGGTCGCCGTGCTCAAGACCAGCGACTCCAGCGCCTGCGTGATGCCCTGGGTGCCGGTCTTGCACGGGTTGCACTGGCCGCACGACTCGACATGCAGGAAGCGGGACACCTGATAGGCGACGTCGACCATGTTTCTCGAGTCGTCGAACACGATGAAGCCGGCCGAACCGATGCCGGTTCCCGCAGCGCCGAACGCCTCATGCGA
>CALBVR010000280.1 GCA_937969565.1 uncultured Acidimicrobiales bacterium
AGCACCGGCGAGGCGCTGGCCAGCGCGGGCCGCATGAACCCGCAGATCAAGTTCGGCGAAGACCTGATGAGCCGGGTCTCCTACGTGATGATGAATCCCGGTGGCGAGAAGGACCTCACCGCAGCCGTGCAGGAAGCCATCGACGAACTGATCGGCGAACTCGTCGAAGACGCCGACGAGGAGCGCGAGAACATTCTCGAAATCGTGTTGGTCGGCAACCCGATCATGCACCACCTCCTCCTCGGCCTCGACGCCGTCCCCCTGGGCGGCGCGCCCTTCGCACTCGCCACCGATGGTGCGGTCGAAGCCCGGGCCCCGTACCTGAACATCAACTGCCGAGACATCACCCGCGTCTACGTGCTGCCATGCATCGCCGGCCACGTCGGCGCCGACACCGCCGGCGCCATCCTGTCCGAGCGACCGGACCAGTCCGATGGCATCCAGCTGATCGTCGACGTGGGCACCAACGCCGAGATCGTCCTCGGCAACACCGACCTCATGCTCGCCGCCTCGAGCCCCACCGGCCCGGCATTCGAGGGTGCGCAAATCTCCTCGGGGCAACGGGCGACCGTCGGCGCCATCGAACGGGTCCGCATCGATCCGGAGACCCTCGAACCCCGCTTCAAGGTCATCGGCTCCGACCTGTGGTCCGACGACCCGAACTTTGCGGAAGAGACCAAGAAGATCACCATCACGGGCATCTGCGGCTCCGGCATCATCGAAGTCGTCGCCGAAATGATGTTGTCCGGCATCATCTCCGCCGACGGCGTCGTCGACGGCGAGCTCGCCGCCCGAACCGATCGCATCATCGCCGACGACCGCACCTTCAGCTACGTCCTGCACCGTGGCACACCCGACATCCTCGTCACCCAGAACGACATCCGGGCCATTCAGCTCGCGAAGGCCGCCCTCTACGCCGGCATTCGGCTCCTGATGGACCAGCTCGAAATCGACGAGGTGGCCTCCATTCGGCTCGCCGGAGCGTTCGGCAGCCACATCGACCCGGTCTACGCCGTGGCGCTCGGCCTCGTGCCCGACTGTGATCTCGACCACGTGACCGCAGCCGGCAACGCCGCCGGAACGGGCGCCGTCATCGCACTCCTGTCTGCCGAAGCTCGCCGCACCATCGAGGCCATGGTCCCGACCATCCAAAAGGTCGAGACCGCCACCGAGCCCAAGTTCCAGGAACACTTCGTGTCCGCCATGGCGATCCCCCACGCCACTGCGGACTACCCCCACCTTTCCAAGGCCATTCCCCTCCCCGAGCGGCGCTTTGCCAACGCTGCCGCTGCCGGCGGAGACAGCGGCGGGCGACGACGTCGACGCCGTGGAGGCGCAACGGCTGCTCCGGCAGCAGAGGAGACCCCGTCATGACCGACGCACCCCGTCGTGGACGTTCCGGAGGCGGCCGAGCCGCCCGGCAGGCCAAGCGTGCCGCTGGGGCCGCCGTCACCCAGGCCTATCTCGAGCGCACCCTCCGCCCGGTGAGTGTGCTCGACGAGGAGGGACTGGCCCAGATCGAAGCCAACGCCGAGACCATTCTCAGCGAGGTCGGCATCCAGTTCAATGGCTACCCGGCTGCCCTCGAACGCTTCGAGGCCGCCGGATGTCGGGTGGAAGGCGAGTTCGTCTACTTCCCCAGGGGCCTGGCCCGGCAGATCGTGCAGGAGAACGCACCGAAGAGCTACATCCAGCACGCCCGAAACAGCGAACGGAACGTGAAGATCGGCGACAACTCCACCGTCTTCGTTCCCAACTACGGCTCGCCGTTCATCACCGATCTGGACCAGGGCCGTCGCTACGCGACCATTGCCGACTTCCAGAACGTCGTGAAGCTCGTCTACCAACTCCCCCACCTGCATCACTCCGGTGGCACCGTCTGCGAGCCGGTCGACGTACCCGTGAACAAGCGCCACCTCGACATGGTGTATTCGCACCTGAAGTACAGCGACAAGCCGATCATGGGCTCGGTCACCGCACCCGAGCGAGCTGCCGACTCGGTCGAACTGGCCCGCATGGCCTTTGGCGGCGACCTCGAGGGCCGCACGGTGATGACCAGCCTCATCAACGCCAACTCGCCCCTCGCGTGGGACGACACGATGCTCGGCGCGGCCGAGGTGTACGCCCGGGCCAACCAGGCGTGCGTCATCTCGCCGTTCATCCTCATGGGAGCCATGTCGCCCGTGACCGTCGCCGGTCTCTGCGCGCAGGCGCTCGCCGAAGCGCTGGCGGGAATGGCGTTCGTCCAGCTCGCCGCACCGGGTGCCCCGGTCGTGTTCGGCACGTTCGCCACGTCGATGTCGATGGCCACCGGCGCACCGACCTTCGGCACGGCCGAGGGTGGCCTCGCCATCTACATCATGGCGGAGCTCGCCCGACGCGTCGGCGTGCCGTTCCGTTCCGGCGGCCAGTTCACGGCGTCCAAAGCTCCCGATGCGCAGGCCGCATACGAGTCCGCTATGACGCTGCTCCCGACCATGCAGGCGGGGGTCAACTTCGTCCTGCACGCGGCTGGATGGATCGAAGGCGGTCTCGCCATCAGCCTCGAGAAGCTGATCATGGATGCCGACCAGCTCGGCGCCATGAACGTGTATGCCAAGGGTGTCGACGTGTCCGAGAACGGCCAGGCGATGGATGCCTTCCGCACCAACGAACACGGCCAGCACTTCCTGGGCAACGCCCACACGCTCGCCAACTTCGAGACGGCCTTCTACCGATCCTCGGTCGCAGACAACAACAGCTACGAACAGTGGAGCGATGAGGGAAGCCTCACCGCAGCACAACGGGCGAACGGCATGTGGAAGCAGATGCTCAGCGACTACACGGCTCCGGAGCTCGACGATGCGGCCGACGCCGAGATGCTCGCCTACATCGCCAAGCGCAAGGATGAAATGCCGGACGCCATCGGCTGAGCGACCACTAGCCTCGTCGTTGTGATCACTGCGGACGAGGCGGCTTCTCGGTTGCTCGCGGCCACAGGTGTGGCACCGGGCGAGGTGCCGCCGCGCCGCTTCGGGGCCGATTGGTTCCGCGAGCAGCCGGCCTGGTTGGCTGCGTCGACGGCAGCCGACCGTCTGGTCACGAATTCGGCGCTCTCTCCCACCGACGCCCTCATGACGGCGGCAGAAATGCTCGAAGACGAGGATCTCGCCCCCGACGCGCATGAGTTGGTGGCGGTCGGTTTCGTCGAGGCGATGGTGTGTTGTGCCTCACACGGTGACGGGTCGGACGGAGCGCGGCTCATCGATGTCAGTCCCGTCGCCATCTGGCGGACCTGGCACCAGAAGCGCGAGCGCCTCGAAGCGCTCAGCGAGCAACGGTCGGCCAAGCTGACCGCCCCACGCGCGCTGTCGTCCTCCGATGGAGCAGTGGCGATGATGGGCCGGTGCACGACCTATCGGGCGGAGTCGGGTCGTTACGTGGTGCTCGCGGAGCTGGTCTCGGCGGAACGGCCGAGTCCGTGGCCGCTTCGTCACCCGGTGCTGACCGGCCTGATCTTCGGCGCGTTCATGTTGTTGATGCTTGTGCTCTCGCTGGCGCGGACGCTCTGATCAGGCGACAGTCGTTCCGAGCAGCGTGCCGATGCCGAAGGTGATGAGGCAGGCGCCGGCGGCCCAGGAGACCTGGCGGGCGGCGGTCCGCAACGGTGAGCGCTCTGTGAATCGCGCCAACACGATTCCGACGACTGCGGCGGCGATCAGGCCCACGGTGACGGACACCACCGTCGCCGCGGTGCCTTCCATCAGGAACCACGGAATCAGTGGAAGCACGGCGCCGAGCGCAAAGGCGACGAACGAACTCAACGCCGCGCCGATCGGGTCACCGATGTCATCGGGGTCGACACCAAGCTCTTCGCGCGCATGCACTTCGAGGGCCACTTCGGGGTCTTCGTGGACGGCTTCTGCCAGTTCGCGGGCCATCTTCTGGTCGAGGCCGCGCTGGGCGTAGATCGTCTGCAGCTCCCGCAATTCCCCCTGGGGGTTCTGTGCGAGAGATTCCCGCTCGATGCGCAGCTCGCGTTCGATCAGTTCGTTCTGTGCCTTCATCGAGACGTACTCACCCGCTGCCATGGAGGCGGCACCGGCGAGCAGGCCCGACACTCCGGCGATCACAACTGGCGACGCCTCAGTGGAAGCGGCAGCCACGCCAAGGATGAGCGCCACGTTGGAGACAAGACCGTCACTGATGCCGAAGACGGCGGCGCGGGCGGCGCCGCCCTGGACGTCGCGGTGGTCATGCACCATGTGGCTGTGTTCATGCCCGTGGTCGTGGTCGTGACGGCTCCCCATGCTTCCGACCCTACCGAGGGTTGCTGCTCGCGTGCGGCTCAACCGCACCTTCAATTTCTTGGCTCGCAGCTTCACGAAGTGCGCAAAGCACCCCTACCATGAACCGTGCACAGCAGCCTGTGACAGGATGCACACCCGGAACTTGTTAGGCGCACTTTACAAACCAAGGTCAGCACCGTACATTCTCCTCATGCACAAGCTTCTCCCCCCACTCCTGACCCTCTTCCTCCTCGCCACGGCGTGCGGTTCCGACACCACGACCGATGCCGTCATCGCGTCGGACGACACCGTCGAGGAACCCGCGGACACCACGACCGACAACGGCCTCAGCGAGCTGGCAGCTGGTATCCACAGCGGCGATTGCGTCGACGCCGGCGACACCGAGGTCACCATCTACTCCGGACGCAGCGAAGACCTCGTCCAGCCGGTGCTCGACGCCTTCAGCTGCGCCTCCG
>CALBVR010000281.1 GCA_937969565.1 uncultured Acidimicrobiales bacterium
TTGAGACGAACCGCTCCGTCGTTGACGGCCTGTCGTGCGTCGCGTTTCGACGACGCCAGCGCGGACGCGACGAGGAGTTCGACGAGCGGGTCGTTCACCGAGAACACGCTGTCCTCGACCGCGGGCTCGGGCACGATGCCGCGAAGGGCAACGAGATCGTCCGGGCCCGGCGTCTCTCCACCGAACAACACGGCGGCGGCGCGCTTGGCCCGTTCCACCTCGGCTTCTCCGTGGATGAGTGCAGTCACCTCGTCGGCGAGACGTTGTTGGGCGATGCGGCGCTCCGGTTGGTCCGCGTGTTCCGCCATCACCTCCGCCACCGTCGCGACCGGTAGCAGCGTGAGCTGCAGCAGGAAGCGTTCGACGTCCCGATCGTCCACATTCACCCAGTACTGATGGAACTCGTATGGCGAGGTGCGTTCCGGGTCCAACCAGACGGCACCCGACACGCTCTTGCCGAACTTCTGCCCGTCGGCTCGGGTGATCAACGGCCAGGTGAGCGCGTGGGCGTGCTCACCGGTGCGACGCCGGATGAGATCGACACCCTGTGCGAGATTGCCCCACTGATCGCTGCCGCCAATCTGGAGTTCGCACTCCATGTTCTGGTGCAGCCACCAGTAGTCGAACGACTGCAACAGCATGTAGGAGAACTCGGTGTAGGAGATGCCGTGCTCGCTGTCCATCCGACTCTTCACGGATTCGCGGGCGACCATTTGGTTCACCGTGACGTGCTTTCCCACATCGCGGAGAAAGTCCAGGACGGACACGTCCTTGGTCCAGTCGTAGTTGCTGACCATGACGGCGTTGTCGAGATCGACGAGACGCTCCAACTGCGAGCGAATGCCGTCGATGTTCTCCTGCAGCGCGTCCTCGTCGAGGAGATTTCGTTCCTCCGAGCGTCCACCGGGGTCCCCGATCATTCCGGTCGCGCCGCCGACCAACACGATCGGCTTGTGCCCGTGATCCTGGAACCGGCGCAGCGCAAGCACCCCGACGTAGTTGCCGATGTGCAGGCTCGAGGCGCTGGGGTCGATGCCGTGATAGAGCGTGATCGGTCCGGCCTCCATACGCTCCCGCAAGGCGGCGAGGTCGGTGGTGTCCTGGATGAGCCCGCGTGCAGCGAGGTCGTCGAGAATGGCGGCACGATCTGACGGAGATTCAGTCACCCTGCAAATCTACCGCCTTCGTGACGTGTGTTTTCCGTGCGGGTGGGCGAAAATGGTCGGATGCACTCCCCCCGCCGCTCGGTCCGAGCGATCGCGCTCGTGGTGACGGCGGCCCTCGTGCTGACGTCCTGTTCCTGGGAGAGCCGCAACCTCGTGCCGCCAGTCCCCGAGACTGCCCAGACGTCCATCATCCTCGCCCGTGACGGCACGCTCATCGTTGAGCCGCCCTCCGACGAGAACCGCACCTCCGTACTGATCGACGAGATCCCCCAGGTGATGCGGAACGCCGTCATCGCAATCGAGGACGAACGATTCTTCCTGCACGACGGTGTCGACCTGAAGGCACTCGTTCGTTCCGCATCTCGTGGCGTCACCACCGGCGGCATCTCCGGCGGTGGTTCCACGATCACCATGCAGTACGTGGGCAACGTGTTCCTCGACCGCTCGCAGCAGACGGCCGACCGCAAGCTCGACGAGATGATGCTCGCCCGTCAGTTCGAACAGCAATACACCAAGGACTTCATCCTCCAGGAGTACCTCAACTGGATCTACTTCGGCGCCCGCGCCTACGGCGTGGAAGCAGCGGCGCAGCAGTACTTCGACACCTCGGTGAGCAACCTCACACTTCCGCAGTCTGCGCTCCTTGCCGGACTCATCCAGGCACCGAGTCGCCTGAACCCGTACAACAACCGTGATGGCGCCCTCGCTCGCCGCGAAGAAGTGCTGAACGCCATGTTGCGGAACGACTTCATCGACGAAGACGCCTACCTCGAGGCGCTCGACGACCCATTGGATCTCGCACCCGAGTTCGACGAGGTGGAGGACCAGTATCCGGCAGCGCACTTCGTCGAAGAGGTCAAGGCGTGGTTCCTCAACGGAAGCTTCATGACCGATGCCTGGGTCGAGGAGAATCCGCTGCGCGCCGCCGAGCTCGCCACCTACCAGGCCCGTGAAGATCTTCTCTTCCGCGGCGGCATCCGACTCCGCACGACCGTCGACCTCGAACTGCAACGCCAATCCGAAGCTGCCGTTCAGGCCATCCTTCCGGAAGGCACCGGCGTGCCGGATGCGGCCGCGGTCGTCGTCGATCCCGGGACCGGTGAGGTCCTGGCCATGGTGGGTGGACGGGACTTCTTCGGTGAGAGCCAGTTCGCCAACGTGAACCTCGCCATGGGCACCGGCCGTCAGGCGGGTTCGGCCATGAAGCCGCTGGCGCTCGCCGCCGCCCTCGAACAGGGCATCTCGGTGACCCAGTCCTACGAGGCTCCGCAGCGCATCGAGCTCCAGCCACCCGATCTCCAGGAGCCGTGGAAGGTCCGGGGCGGCAGCCGCACGGGAGTCAGCGATCTCGTCGACGGAACCATCTGGTCCCGCAACACCGTGTATGCCCAGTTGGCCGTGCAACTCGGGGCCGACGCCGTCGGCGACATGGCCACCCGGTTGGGAATGACCTCACCGATCGCTCCCGTCTACGCCTCCGTGCTCGGCACCGAGAACGTGACGACCCTCGACCTCGCCGCCGCCTACGGAACTTTCGCCAACCGGGGAATCCAACACGACCCCGTCTTCGTCACCGAGATCCTCAACCCCGACGGCACCACGTTGTGGTCCCACGAGCCCGCCGGTGAACGCGTCCTCGAGGGTGGAGACGTGGACCAGCTCACCTGGGTGCTCAGCCAGGTGATCGACCGCGGCACCGGCCGCGACGCCGACTTCGGCCGCCCCGCCGCCGGCAAGACGGGCACCGCCCAGAACTACGCCGACGCCACCTTTGCCGGCTACACCCCGGATCTGGCCGCCGCCGTGTGGGTCGGCTTCCCGGAAGGTCAGATCTCCATGGTTCCGTGCTCCCGCAAGACGTGCACGGAAGACGACCCCGGTACCGACATCCAGGTTGCCGGCGGAACCTACCCTGCCCGGATCTGGCGGGAGATCATGACCGCGGCGCACGCCGGCATGCCACCGGCCGAATTCCCCGCACCCCCGGCCAGCGCACCTCCGACCACCGTCGAGATCCTTCCCGACTCGGTCGACGTTCCTGACCTGTTCGGCCAGAACCTCGAAGCCGCCGGCGTCACCGTGACCGACACCTCGCTGATCCTCTCCCCCGTCGAGGTCGAGACCGACACGTTCGAGCCCGGGACCATCATCAACCAGGCGCCGCCGCCCGGCACACCGGTACCCGGGGGCACGGTCGTCGTCGTCGAGGTCGCCAAGGTTCCCACCAGATACACGGTTCCCGACGTCGTCGGACAGGCCGCGACCCCAGCCCGCCGAGCGCTCCGTGGCGAAGGCTTCATCGTCGACCAGACCTTCGTCGACGCGGGCGGCAACCTGCTCGACACCCAGCGGACCTCCGGCACCGTCATCGAGCAATCACCGCCGCCGGGTACCGAAGCCCTCGCTGGTACGACGATCAGCATCGTCATCCGGCAGGGATAGGATCGCCGCGTGGACGACGAACTCGCTGCCCGGCTCGAAACGATGCCCCCAAGGTCCGGCACCTTCACCCGGGTGCTGGCGACCATCTTCGTGATCTGTGCCATCGCCTTCTGGCTCTTCGCCTTCAGCCCGTGGGCACGAGACATCTTCCAGGCGCCCGATCAGATCGCAGACGAAACCTACGTCGCCTCACTCGACGGCCGGTGCGCTGCCGCCCGGTCGCTTCTCACCGAGCTGCCACTCGCCCAGAACGCCGCCACGCCAGTGGACCGGGCCAGTGCGCTGTCCGAAGCCAACGAGATCCTCACCCTCATGG
>CALBVR010000282.1 GCA_937969565.1 uncultured Acidimicrobiales bacterium
GGCCCCGACCGTGATCGTCGTGTCGTTCCTCGTCATGTTCGTAGTCGTCGGCGTCGAGCGTGCGATCGCACGCTGGTTGTTCAAACGCGCTCGCACCTCAGGCCAGAACCTGCGCAACGTGTTCGTGATCGGCAAGAACGCCGAGGGCGCGTTCGTGCGAGACATGCTCGACAAGGACGCTGCCCACGGGTACAAGGTGCTCGGCTACCTCGAGGATGAACTCGAGGGCGGAATCGATGGTCTGGCGGACTCGAGCAAGGCCCTCGCTGCCATCAACACGGCCAACGCTGGCGGCGTCATCATCGCTGCCACCGGCATCGACGTCGGTACCAGCAACCAGCTGATCCGGACGCTCACCGAGAACGACATCCACGTGGAGCTCTCGTCGACGCTGTGCGACATCGCCCACGACCGTCTCACCATTCGCCCGCTCGGCCGCTTCCCGATGGTCTACATCGAGCCGGTCGAACGAAACGGCTGGCGCCGTCTCGCAAAGCAGGCCTTCGACTACGCCTTCGGCCTGCTGATGTTCATCCTCACGAGCCCGATCCTCATCGGCGCCATGATTGCGATCAAGGTCACCAGCCCCGGGCCGGTGTTCTTCAAGCAGATCCGCGTCGGCCGTGACGGCGAGGAGTTCGAGGTCTACAAGCTCCGCACGATGGTCACCGATGCGGAAGCACTTCTGGAAAACGTCCGCCACCTCAACGAAGCCAAGGGCCCGATCTTCAAGATCAAGGACGATCCGCGCATCACGAAGGTCGGCCGCATCCTGCGCAAGACCTCCATCGACGAGCTGCCGCAGTTCATCAACGTGCTGCGCGGCGAGATGAGCGTCGTCGGCCCTCGCCCCGCGCTTCCGAACGAGGTCGAGCAGTGGCAGCCGGTCCTGCGCAACCGTCTTCGGGTCCAGCCCGGCATCACCGGTATGTGGCAGGTGGGCGGACGCCTGGACGGCGAGAACGACGACGAGGACTACGGACAGCTCGATCTGTACTACGTCGACAACTGG
This sequence comes from uncultured Acidimicrobiales bacterium, assembly GCA_937969565.1. Taxonomy (GTDB): domain Bacteria; phylum Actinomycetota; class Acidimicrobiia; order Acidimicrobiales; family SHLQ01; genus SHLQ01. The sequence goes on from CALBVR010000282.1 coordinate 1,013, forward strand.
ACCCTGGTCACTGACCTGACGATCATTCTGCGCACCGTCCCGGCGGTGCTCATGCAGAAGGGCTCCTACTGACAAACCGGTGGGCGCGATGTTGGGGTGGGACCGACACGCAAGGAGAGTCATCATGAAATCATTCGTTGCACCGCTGCTGGCGGTCTGTCTCGTCCTGACAGCCTGTGGTGGCAGCACCGCAGAGTCCGTCGAGAGCGGGGCGTCGGAGAACGACGCAGCCACCACCACGACGGTTGCGGAGACCACGACGACCGCCGCTGCGGAGACCACGACGGAGGCTCCGGCCGCCGACGAGTCGAGCATGGTCGAGGACGACGAGATGGAAGACGACGACAGCAGCAGCGTCAAGGTCGGCTCGATCGATGACATCCCTGAGGTGTGCCGAGAGCTGATGGCTGACTTCCTCCGCGAGATCGAACCCGTGGTGTCCGAGGTCGACTGGGACAACGCGTCGATGGCCGACTTCGAAGCGGTCAGCCTCGAATTCGAACCGATCGCCGACGAGTTCGATGCGGCGACCGAGGCCGAAGCAGAGTGCAACGACATCGAGTTGGAGGACGACGAGAACTTCGCCCTCCTCGTCGACTTCGCCAAGGACGAGGCGCCCGGATCCGTCGGGTTTCTCACGTTCCTCAACGAGCTGATGACCAGCTTTGACGAGGCGATGGAGCCGACGACAGGCGATGGCAGCCTCGCCACCTGTCAGGACGCGATGGACTTCGTACAAGAGCTTGCGGACGAGCACGACTCGATCAACACCGTGCCGATCGACCAGCTCACACAGATGACCGAACTGACCACGGCGATGTTCACGTGCTCGCAGGAAGAGCTGGAGTTCTTCAACAATCCGGAGATTGCGGAGTTCCTCGCGGGAGCCTGATCTGTGGGGTTCCGACCGGTCGGATCCGGCCGGTCGGAATGTCCGACCCGTGTGGCATGATCAACGCATGCCCACCATCAGTTGCGGTCATTGCGGCGGCACCCATGCCAGCGCATCAGAAGTCCGCGATTGTTTCCAGGTCAATCCCGAACAGATCGCGGTCGACGACGCTCCGCCACTTGAGGAACCGCCACAACCACAGCCGGGCCCCGCACGGGGCGCCACGTCGCCTCCAGGGGCCGCACGGCGCGCCTCCGTCGCCGTCGCACCCGAACCCGCCGCAGTGGCGCTGGAGGCCGACTGGGAGCGTCTCGCTGGGCCTGCGATCCTCGGGCGGTCCGTGCTCGTCCGTCCAGGCGACCCGGCTCCTCCCCCGTGGGCCGATGCGCCCCGGATCGCCGTCCACCCTGCAGACCTGACCGAGGCACAGCGCATCCACGCCGACCGCATCGCGGCCGTGCTCGAGTTCGACGGCGAACTTCCGCTCGCCGAGCCTGTTCTCGATGTTGCCCTCCACGAACTCGACCCCGACACCGAGCTCGATGGTGAACGATTCCACCACCTGCTCACCGCGAACGCCGTCGACGCCCGCGATCCTTCCGCCCCCACCTTCCGCCCGATCAGCCTGGCGCTCGCCGCCGGCGCAACCGAGTCCTCCACCGGCGATGTCGCCGGCCCGGATGGGCCCATCTGGTGCGACGGCGGCCCACTCGATTGGTTCGACGACGAAGCGATCCCGGTTGTCCCTTCTGTCCACCTGCGTGCTGGTTTGCTGGCTCCGATACAGATCGCCGAACCCACCGCCGAGCTTGCCCCCGATCAGCTCGCAGCGGTCCGTCACGGCGGCGGCGGAGCCCGCATCGTGGCACCGGCCGGTTCCGGGAAGACGCGTGTTCTGACGGAGCGAGCCCGTCACCTGATCGTGGATCGGGGGATCGACCCACGAAGCATCTGTCTGGTCGCATTCAACGTTCGGGCGCGGGAGGAGATGCAGGAGCGGACGACCGACCTTTCCGGTCTCGAGATCCGCACGCTCAACAGTCTTGCGCTTGCCATCGCAAACGGCACGGGCGGATTCGCCGTGCCAGCTGGCCGGTCCCGGCAGCTCCAGATGATCGACGAGCGTCAGGTTCGCAAGCTTCTCGAACCGATGATCAAGACGCGCCGTGCGGCGATGACCGACCCGCTCGCCGTGTGGGTGGAGGCGGTCGGCGCTGCCCGTCTGCGGCTGCGGGAACCGCATCTCGTCGAAGAGGACTTCGATGGTGACGTCGACGGTCTCAGCACCGTGCTCCCGGCCTTCCGAGAGAAGCTGCAGCCTCGCGGCGTGATGGACTTCACCGAACAGATCGTTGCGGCGATCGAGGTCTTGCTCACCGATCCGAACGCGCGCCGAGTCGCACGACGACTGTGCCGGATTCTCCTGGTCGACGAGTTCCAGGATCTTGCACCCGCGCACCTGCTTCTCGTCCGGCTACTGGCGGGACCTGAAGCGAACGTGTTCGGTGTCGGCGACGACGACCAGACCATCTACGGCTACACGGGCGCCTCACCGGACTGGCTCATCCGCTTCGCCGACTTCTTCCCGGGCGCCCGCTCGCACGACCTCCAGATCAACTACCGGTGCCCGCCGGAGGTCGTCTCGAAGGTGTCCAATCTGCTGTCGCACAACCGTCGGCGTGTCGACAAGACCATCGATGCCCGTCCCGGCCGCCTTGCCATGAACGGCGTGACGGCCACGAAGTCAGACAATCCGATCACGTCGGTCACTGCGCACATCGACAAGCTGCTCGCCGACGGAGCGTCGCCCGCCGACATTGCGGTGCTCACCCGCGTGAACGCCACCCTGCTCGCGCCTCAGGTCGCTCTGCGCCAGCGCGGCATCTCGACGAACCAGGCCGTCTACGACTCGTTCCTCGCCCGTACCGGTGTGGCCGGCGCCTTGGCGTGGATCGATCTCGCGACGGCCCCCGACCGGCTACTGCCGGGAACCGACCTCGCCATCGCGGCACGCCGCCCGCCTCGGGCGCTCAGTGCCCGGGTCGTCGAGTGGATCGCGGAGAAGCGGGACCTCGGTGAACTGACTGCCATGGCGGACCGTCTCCGAGAGGTCCGCGACCAGGAAAAGGTCCACGGCTTCGTCACCGATCTCGATCACATGCGGACGCTGGCCCGCTCCGGGGCAACCACGGTGGAACTGCTCACCGCAATCCGCGACGACATCGGCCTGGGTGGCGCGCTCGAGCGCAAGCTCGATGCCTCACGACGGTCGGTGGATCGCTCGGCCCACGGCGACGACCTGCAGGCGCTCATCGCCATTGCCGACCTTCAGCCGGATCCGAGCGAATTCGTCGGATGGCTGAAGACCCGACTCGTCGCTCAGCCTCCGGAGGGTCCGCAGGTCATGCTGGCCACGATCCACAAGGTCAAGGGCCGTGAATGGCCTCACGTGATCGTGTTCGAAGCGAGTGATGGTCTCCTCCCTCATCGTCTTTCCGAAGACCTCGAGGAGGAGCGGCGGCTGTTCCACGTGGCCGTCACCCGCTGTTCCGAATCCGTCCTCATCGCGGCGGGGCCCGAACCTTCACCGTTCATCAAGGAGCTGGCCTCGGCCCGAGACCCGAACGCGCCAGATCCCGAGCCGGCGCCGCGCCCGGACCGCCTGGTTCGTTCATCGAATGCGCCGGCAGCCACCGACTCGTCACCCGCCGGCACCGAGCTCCGTGAACGGATTCGCCAGTGGCGTCTGGACCGAGCCAAGAGCGACGATGTGCCGGCGTTCGTCGTGTTCAACGACCGAACCCTCGACGAGATCGTCG
>CALBVR010000283.1 GCA_937969565.1 uncultured Acidimicrobiales bacterium
CGCTCGGGAGGGAGGGCGCTGGAGCCGATGACGGGCGCCGGGATCCAGATGAGTGCGCCGCCAAGGCCACTCGAGAACATCGCCAGGCCGAGCACCCACGGGCCCGGCGCCACAGCAGCGAGCACCAGGCCTGCAGTGGAGAAGAGAAAGCCTCCTCGCATCACGTCGAGCAGGCGGACACGGCTGGTGACTGCCGCAACCGCGATCGTGCCAAGCAGGTACGCGCCGACGTTGATCGTTCCCAGCAGGCCGGCGACCGTGTTCGAGATTCCGAGGTCGTCGCGGACTGCGGGAAGCAGCACACCGAAGGTGAAGCGGCCGAACGCCTGGGCGACTGCGGCTCCCGCTGCGACGAGTGCGACCGCGGTGAATCCGCTGGCGATGCGTCTGGGGTTGGGGTCGGTCACCTCGTGCCCTGGGGGACGATCGCCCATCGCTCGGATCGGCGGGCGTGAACGATTCGTTGAAGCGCGACGAGGCCGAGCACCAGTCCAATGACGGCCGTCCACAGGAACACGTCCTGTCCCCGCGCGCCGTAGACGATGGGCCCGATGCCGGCGCCAAGGGCGGCGCTCGACAGGCCCGCCGTTTCAAGGAGAGCTGACCCGACCGCGGCTCGTTCCGCACCGGTGACTTCCAGCACGAGGACCTGCGCACTGACGCTCACGAACGACTCGCCGATCCCGTGGAACACCCCGGCGATCGTGGCGGTGACGATTGCGCCGGCCCATCCGTAGCCCGCCATCACCGGGAGAAGGATGAGCAGCGATGGCAGCATCACGTTGGCGGCGCCGTTTGCCTCGGCCAGGGAGCCGGCAACGCGGGGCAGAATCAGCATCGGGGCACCGACACAGATGATGACCACGGCAACCATGGACGTGGAGGCGCCCAGGTCGGTCAGGAATCGATCGAGCGTTGCGTCGAACACGCCGATGTACATCCACACGATGGCCTGACAGAGCATCGCTGCCTGGATGCGCGGGCGCCGCAAGAGCCGCCCGAGTTCGCTGTGGTCGACGACCGTTGCCGCAACTTCGGTACGTGCGATCGCAATCGTCGCCGGGACGCCGGCGATGGCGATGCCGATGCTGACCGCGATGAACGGTGCTGCGAAGCCGAGCGGTTCGAACGCCGCGCCGATCAACGGGCCCGAGATGAAGCCGGCCACGGCGGTGGACAGGAGGATCCCGAGCTTCGCGCCGCCGCCGGTGGCGTCCAGCCCGAGCAGCGCCTTGCGGGCGAGCAGGCCGAACAGCCCGAGCCCGATGCCGGTCAGGCCACGGCTCACGGCCAGAACACCGACCGACGTGCCCAGAGCGAACCCGATTGGTCCGAGCACTCCGGCGACGAGAGCCACGACCGAGAGCGGGGTGGTGATCCCGCGATCGGCCAGCGGGCTGAGGAGCAGGTGCGCGAAGAGTGCGGCCCCGAATCCGGTCCCCGCGATGAGCCCGATGTCCAGATCACTCAACCCAAGATCGACCTGGACATCCTCGAGAAAGATGAAGACGACGCCGAGTGCAGCGGTGAGCAGGAAGTTGGTCACGTAGATCAGCCCGCTGCGCATCGGCCCACGCTACGGCGCCCGCCGGGCAAAGTGGGATGAGTCGCCTTGCGGCCGGCAACGAGTCTGGTCCTTTCGGCTCATCTTCCGTCCCTGGAGTCATGGGGTCAGCTGGTGCACCGATGGAATGGCGTGAAGTATTCCCGCCAGGTACTCGCAGGACTCGTCCTCGTACCCACCCTGCTGTTCGAGCGTGCCCGTTGGCGGCGCACGCTCGCCGCCAAGGACCGCGCGGAACGTCTTGCGTTCTCCGATTCGCTCACGACGATCGCAAATCGCCGGAAGTTCGACCACGATCTCGACGAAACGCTCTCGGCCAACGTCAGTGTCGGAATCGTCGCCGTGGCGATGTTCGACGTGGACCACTTCAAGGAATACAACGACGCCAACGGCCACATCGCCGGGGACGAGGCGCTGCGCACCATCGCCCAGCTGATCTCGAGCAACGTTCGTTCCGACGACGTCGTGTACCGCTACGGCGGCGAGGAATTCGCCGCCCTGCTGATCGGGGCCACCGAAGCGGAGGCCGCACGGGTCGCCGAACGGGTCCGGGCCGCGATCGCGAACCATGTCTTCCCCGGAGCGGAAAGCCAGCCGGGTGGCCGCATCACGGTCAGTGCCGGCGTGGCGATGACACCGCCGGAACAGGCCGCCGACATGATGCGTGCAGCAGACGACGCGCTCTACTCGGCCAAGGCCGCCGGTCGGAACCAGGTCTCCATCGCTCACTGAACCGGCCGCGCCGGGCAGCTGGATTTCGATGTGCTGAGCAGCTGTCCGACGCCGCATCGGTCAGACTGATCCCATGCTCTCGCGTTGTGCTCGTGTTCTCGTTGCCGTTCTGGCCGTCGTTCTCGCAGCGTGCGGTGGGGAGGACCTCGGCGGCGAGAAGCTCCCCACCGACCCAGCGGGCCTCGGCGCTGCTGCGGCCGAGGCGATGGGCTCGGTCGAGAGCGTTCGGTTCATGCTGGAGCGCACCGAGGCCCCGGTGTACATCGATGCAGCCGAGAGCATGAGCCTCGACACGCTGGAGGGCCGTTTCTCCGCTCCCGGTTCTGCGGACGCGATTCTGCAGATCACGGTGAACGATTCCCTCGGAACACAGATCGGTGCGGTAGCGATTGGTGAAGAGGTCTGGCTCTCCAATCCCGTCACCGGTGAATTCGAGACGCTGCCACCTGGCTTCGACATCGATCCGAGCCTCTTCTTTGATCCGGAGGACGGGTGGCGTCCGCTACTCGCTGGCCTCACCGATCTGACGTTCGTCGGCGAGGAGGACCGCGACGGCACCCGCTACCACCTCACCGGGACGGCACCCGCGGCAGAGATGCAGTCGATCACCGCGGGGCTCGTGCGCGGTCAGGACGTCGAACTCTCGATGTGGCTCCACCCGGTGTCGGCACTCGTGACCGCCATCGAGTTCGAGACGGAATTCGATGGGGCACGGTCGTCCTGGGTTCTCGAGCTGGACCAGTACGGCGAGGAGTTCACGATCACGGACCCGACGCTCTGAGATTTGGTGCTTCACGAGGGTCGCGGCAAGGCTGGAGACAAGACGACGATTGGGGCGTGGCGTGAACGAGAACGTGGCTCGACTGGCAGATCGGCGGAGGGCGGCCACCAACCGTCTCGTCGTGCTCGACATCGACAGCATCGGACACTTCTGGTCTGACATCGTCGACCCGGGCGACCTCGTCGCCCGATCCGTGCTCATCCGCTCGCTGCTCGAAGCCCGCCGCGAAGGCGACACCTTCCTGATCGGCTGCGATCCGACGATGGGCTGGGCGATGACCGAAGTGTTTCCCGGCGCCGTGCTCTTCCTGGGCGACGGCACGGTCGCCGATCGACGCCCGTTGACCGCCGAATTCGTTCGGCACTACCGCACGGGTCGGTTCGAAGAGGTGTGTGTGGTGACCGGAGACGAGACGCTCGCCCAGGTCGCGCAGGCCGCGGTGGGCAGCGAGCGTCCGCTTCGTCTGCTCGCCACGCGCGAGGAATGCGCCGAGTTGCTCGCCGGTGTCGCCAGCAGCGTCGTGGTCCGCCCGGACTTCCGCCTCGGGGAAGCCATCGCCTGACCCCGGCTGTGAGCGGTGCGCCCGGTCCCCTAGGGTCCGGGAATGCGCCCGACACGCCGAGCATCCCCGGCGACCATCCTCGCGGTGGTCGGGTACGCCGTGTTCGTGGCGGCCGACGACCTGACGGTCGTCACCACGATGCTTCGGCCGATCATCAACGATCTTGGCCTCACGCTTCCCGATGGTCTCGATGATGCGGCGTGGATCGTCAACGTCTACCTGATCGCCTTCGTCGCAGTGATGCCGCTGGCGGGAAGGCTGAGCGACGTGGTGGGCCGGCGCCGCCTGTTCCTCGGTGCGTACGGAATCTTCCTGATCGGAACGATCCTGATCCCGTTGACGTCCTCATTCGGCCCGTTCCTCGTCGGCCGCGTGCTGACCGCAATCGGCGGTGGAGCGATGGTGCCGGTGGCCCTCGCCGTCGTCGGCGACGTCTTTGACGAGGACCGGCGAGCTCGGGCGCTTGGGACACTCGGAGCGATCGAGACGCTCGGCTGGGTCTGGGGGCCGTTGTACGGAGCGATGCTCGTCCGGTTCCTCGACTGGCGCTGGCAGTTCTGGCTCAACATCCCCCTGGCGATCGTGGGGATGGTGCTCGTCTGGTGGGCGCTCGAAGGCATCGAGGAACACGAGCGGCCCGAACGGGTCGACTGGGTCGGGGCCGTGGCGCTGGCGGCCACGTTGATCGCTCTGAACCTTGCGCTACTCGGCAACGCGGAGATCCAGAGCGTGTCCGGTCTCGACGAACTCCAGGGCGGATCGGGATTCGACTTCCGACTGCTGTTCCCGGTGGCGCTCGTGCTCGGCACGTTTTTCGTGTGGCATCAACGACGAGTCCCAGATCCGCTCGTCGATCCAAGCTTCTTCCGGGGGACCACGCTGCGGGTGGCGCTGCTCGTGAACTTCCTCGTCGGTGCCGCCCTGGTGATTGCGATGGTCGACGTACCGATCTTCGTCAACGCAATCGAGCTCGACCTCGAGCGGTCTGCCGTGATCGCGGGCTGGATCCTCGCCGCGCTGACTTCGGCCATGGCCGTCGCGTCGTGGATCGGCGGTCGTCTCACCGAGCGAGTCTCCTACCGCAGGCCGATCGTCCTTGGGCTCATCGCTGCCGTGGCCGGACTGTTGGCCATGGGCCTCACCTGGGATCCCGACATCAGCAACTGGACCGCTGCGGGCCAGCTCGCAGTCCTGGGCGCAGGACTCGGGCTCGTGTTCGCCCCGACCACTGCCGCGGTTGTCGATGCTTCGCCCCCGCATCAGCGCGGCGGTGCCGCATCCATCGTGATGGTGGTGCGCCTCATCGGTCTGAGTGTCGGCCTGGCCGCCCTCACCGCGTGGGGCCTCGCCCGCTTCAACACGTTGCGGAGCCAACTTGAACTCCCGCCGATCACCGACCCCGGTTTCGAGGCGGCGATCATCGAGGCGTCCGGCCGACTCACCGCCGAAGCGATTTCCGAAACCTTCCTTGCTGCTGCATTCATCACCGCGCTCGGCCTCGTGGCCGCAGCGTTCATTCACTCCGACCCGACAGGAGCCACCATGTCCTCCACCGAGGCCACAGAAACACCCGTGTCGTCATCGACGCAACGCACGGCGCTCATCGTGATGGCGGTGGTGCTCCTGGGTCTCGTCGTGGGCATGGGTTTCCTCGTGATGTCGCTGCGCGACACCCGGGCTGAACTCGAACAGACCCAGACCGATCTCGAACGCGTCGAACAGGGGGCTGCCGGCTCCGCCATCGTCGCCACCCAGGTACTGGAACTCACCCGCCAGCTGGCCGAGATCGAGCCGCAGATCTCCGAGGGTCTGAATCAGGCGATCACGGAACTGGACGAGTTCGGTGAGTCGACGCTCGAGTTCAACGTCGCGGTGGACGAGACCGTGGTCATCGAAACGGACATCGTCATCGACCGCGAGTTCAGCTTCCCGATCGACGAGATCATCCCAATCGACCAGACGGTGGACACGACGATCGAGATCGACACCGGTCTCGGTTTCACGGTGCCGGTCGACGTGACGGTGCCGGTCCAGGTCGACGTGCCGATCGATCTCGATGTCGCGATTCCGATCAACGAAACCGTGCCCATCGAGGCGGAGGTACCGGTTCAGCTGGACGTGCCGATCACGGTCGACCTCGCCGAGACGGAACTGCGGACGTTGGCCGAACAACTGGCCCAGGGCCTGCGGCAGGTCCAGGAGCTGCTCGGTGAACTCAGCGGCTGACGTCGCTGCAGACGGAAGCGAATCACACGGCTGCGGGAACGTTCCAGGCGGCGGCTGCTCGTTCGAGCCCTTCGATGCGGTCGTCGATGCTTCCCGCCGGGATGGTGATCATGAGTTCGGACGCACCCATCTTCTCGGCCAGGGCGTCGAGACCGGCAGCAACCTGTTCGCCGGTTCCGGCGATCGAATTGCTCGGCTGCTCCATCGCCTGTTCGAACTCGGGGTGAGCTTGTGCCTCTTCGGGCGTCATGAGCTCGAACATCCGCCCGGTACGCATGCCGTACTTCCGGAGGCGATGCGGATACAGAAGCCGGGCCGCCTCGCGTTCGCTCTCCGCCGCCATCGCAACCGCGGTGACGATGAGGTACGGCTCCGAAAGCACGGGTGATGGTGTGAAGTTCTCCCGGTAGATCTCTGCGGCCTGCGCTGTGCCACCCATGTCGAAGTGGTGGGCGAAGCCGAACGGAAGCCCGAGGATGCCGGCCAGCCGGGCGCTGAAGCCGCTCGAGCCGAGCAGCGCAACCGCGGGAGAGGACGTGGCGACGGGTGTGGCCACGAAGTGGTCGAAGAGCCCGGACTCGGTTCGAACGTCGCCGAGGAGTCCCATCACATCGAGCAGGTGGCTCGGGAACTGGTCGTCCTCCGAACCATCGGAACCTCGTCGGAGAGCAGCTGCGGTCCGGCGGTCACTTCCGGGAGCCCGACCGATTCCCAGGTCGATCCGGTCCGGGTGCAGGGCTTCGAGCATGGCGAACTGTTCTGCGACGACGAGCGGCGCGTGGTTCGGCAACATGACGCCGCCCGACCCGACGCGGATGCGCGATGTGCTGGCGGCCAGGTGTGCGATGAGTACGGCGGGTTCCGTGCTCGCGACCGTCGCCATGTTGTGGTGTTCGGCGACCCAGAAGCGCATGTAGCCGAGCTCATCGGCCCGCTGTGCGAGCCGGGTCGTGGCGCGCAGCGCGTCGCTCGACGAGTGGCCCTTGGTGACCATGGCGAGGTCGAGCACGGAGAGGGGAAGGCGCGTCATGACGCCAACGGTAGCCGCGTCCCCGTCCGGCGTTCGGGGCGGGTCAGCCGTCGAGCTCGAACGGGGTGAGCGTGACGCTCTCGGCCCGGTGCCCGACGATCATGGCCGGCTCGTCGGGGTCGTTCACGTACGAGAACGTCACATCGACTCGGTTGGTGTCGGCGTCGCCGATCGTGACGGCGCTGAGTGCGAAGGTGAAGGCCCCGCCGTCCGCATCGCGGACGACGTCGCCGATCATCTCGGCCTGACCGCCGTAGGCGAGGGTCAGCTCACGCATCAGGTGCTGTGCGGTCACGCCGGTCATTCCCACGTGGGTGTCGTCGATCGTTGCGGTGCCGAGCTCGACCGTGGCTGCGTCCTCGGCAGGTTCCGTCTCGGCCGAAGCGTTGGCGGCCGGCGAGGTGGCGAGCAGCGCGGCCGCTTCCGACTCGCTCAGCGGCTGGTCGGGCGTGACGTCCGGTGCCGGTTCGTCGTCTTCGTAGAGTTCTTCGTCGAATCGGTCATCGTCGTCCTCGGCGAGGTCGAGCAGTTCTGCATCGTCGTCGCTGGCGAAGGGGAGAGAATCGACGGTCGCCGCGTCGTCCGCGGCGGCGTCGGCCGTTGCATCGCCGCCACAAGCCGACAGGACGAGGACGAGGGTGATTGCAGGGAAGATCAGGGTCGTTGGGAAACGCATCCAAATCCATCGGCACATCCCGTCCGTCCCGTGAGCGATCCATCGCCCGAGGTACCGGGAGGCGCTTGGCGTCCACCTCCAGCATTGAGGCAGCCGATTTTCGTGGCGGGCTGACACATCGGGACGGAGACATGCGACACTGGGCGCCAGCGTCGGGACTCACCCGCGCCAGAGTGTTGAGGAGTGCCGATGCGTGCAGCAGTGTGTCGGGAATTTGGCCAACCCCTGAGCGTGGAGGAGGTGGCCCTTCGATCCCTCGGACCCACCGACGTTCACGTCGATGTTGCGGCGTGTGCAGTGTGTCATTCAGACATCCACTACGCCGAGGGTGCGTGGGGCGGCTACCTCCCCGCCGTGTACGGACATGAGGCTGCGGGTGTGGTCAAGGCGGTCGGCGCCGACGTCACCCACGCCGCCGTCGGCGACCATGTCGTCGTCACGCTGATCCGGTCGTGCGGCGAATGCTCCCAGTGTGCGAGGGGCAACGAGGTGTTCTGCTCGACGTCGTTCGCCGCGGACGATCGCCAACGCCTCGAAGGCGCCGACGGAAGCGACATGCAGGCCGCCATGAACTGCGGGGCCTTCGCCGATGAGGTCATCATCGACGAGTCCCAGGTCGTTGCGATCCCGTCGGATCTCGGTTGGGAGCAGGCGTCCCTGCTCGCCTGCGGTGTGATCACGGGGGTCGGCGCGGTGATGAACACGTCCACGATCGACGACCGCTCGACCGTTGTCGTCGTTGGTGTCGGCGGAGTTGGCCTCAACGCCGTTCAAGGCGCCGCAATCGCCGGTGCACCGACCGTGATCGCCGTGGACCTCGAGGACGAGAAGCTCGAGACCGCCCGTGCGTTCGGGGCCACCCACGTCGCCAACCCGAAGACCGGCGATGTGCACGAAGCCATCGCCGAGGCAACCGGCAGCGCCGGCGTCAGCCACGTACTCGTCACCGTCGGGTCTGCTCCAGCAATCTCGTCCGCCCTCGGATATCTCGAGCCGGGAGGAGAGCTGGTGATCGTCGGCATGCCGGCGAACGGCAACGAGATCGAAATCGATCCGGCCACGGTCGCCGCTGTCGGGCATCGCATCGTCGGCTCGAAGATGGGCACCTCTCGAATCCGGGAGGACATTCCGCAATTGATCGAGTGGTATCGGGAAGGAAAGCTCAAGCTCGACGAGCTCGTCTCGGGCACCTATCCGCTCGAGGAGATCAACGACGCGATCGCTGCCGTCGGCGACGGATCCGTCATCCGCAACGTGATCGTGATGGACACGCCATGAAGTTCACCGAGGTCGAGACGTTCGTCGTTCGAAACCCGCCGCCCGGCTACGGCGGCAAGTACTTCGCTTTCGTCAAGCTGAGCACCGACACCGGCGCCACCGGTTGGGGAGAGGTCTACTCACCACCGTTCGAACCGGCCACCGTTTCGGCGATTGTCGCCGACCTCTTCGATCGGCACGTGAACGGCACGGACCCGTTCCGCATCGAGGAACGCAGCCGCCTCCTCTACGGCCTGGGTTTCACGCAGCGCCCAGACGTGACGATCGGCGGCGTGTTGAGTGCGTTCGACATGGCGTCGTGGGACATCGTCGGCAAGGAGACGGGGCGCAACGTCACCGACCTCCTCGGCGGCAAGGTCCGGGATCGGGTGCGGTCTTACACCTACCTGTATCCGGCCGATGACGACGACGGCGAAGCCGTGTACGAAGACGCCGTGCTCGCCGCCGAACGCGCTGTCGCCTATGTCGATGCCGGACACACGGCCATCAAGTTCGATCCGGCGGGCCCCTATCGAGCGGTCGGGCCGCGTCAGCCGAGCATGAACGAACTCACCCGTTCCGAAGCCTTCGTCCGCGAGATCCGCAAGGCCGTCGGCAACCGGGCCGACCTGCTGTTCGGCACCCATGGCCAGTTCACCCCGTCCGGGGCGATTCGCCTCGCCCAGGTGCTCGAGCCGTACTCGCCGCTCTGGTTCGAAGAACCGTGCCCGCCGGACATTCCCGAGGCGATGGCCGAGGTCGCACGCCACACGTCGATTCCGATCGCAACCGGCGAACGGCTCACCAGCGTTTCCGAGTTCACCCGACTGCTCACGCTCGGGGCAGCATCGATCCTGCAACCGAACCTGTCACGAGCGGGCGGCATCACCGCCGGCAAGAAGATCGCCGCCATCGCCGAGGGATTCGGGGCCCAGATCGCCCCGCACCTCTACTGCGGCCCCATCACCGGCGCGGCGAACCTCGCCCTCGCCTGCACGATCCCGAACTTCCTCGTGCTCGAAGGGATCCAGGAGTGGGACGGGTTCCACGCCGAGATCCTGACCCGGCCAGTGCAGTGGGAGGCGGGTCACGTCGTTCCGTTCACTGAACCGGGTCTTGGCACCGAGGTGAACGAGGACGTCGCACGGGCCAACGCCTGGGAAGGCGGCGGACTGCACCTCGCCATGACCACCGACACGGCGGACTGGCCCGGCTGAGCCGGGCCGCGAGTCAACACCACCGTCCAGCATGTCTGTCGCCCAACTCCTGATCGACGTCATGGGGCCGGTGGTCCTCATCGTCGGCGCCGGCTGGTTCGCCGGCCGTCGTCTCCCGTTCGACGTTGCGACGCTGTCGCGGCTCGCGTTCTGGGTGCTCGGACCCGCCTTCGTCTTCGATGTGTTCTCGGACGCGGATCTCGAGCGGGATGTGGCGCTCCGTCTGATGGTTGCCGCACTGGCCGGGATGCTTGCTGCCGGTGCGTTGGGCATGCTGCTCGGGCGATCGCTCGGTCTCGAAGGTGCTCGACGAGACGGACTCACGCTGACGAGCGCCTACGGCAACGTGGGCAACGCCGGTCTCGCCATCAGTGTGTTCGCGTTCGGCGAGAGCGCCGTGCCGGTTGCCGCGCTGCTGATGGTCGTGATCAACATCTCCGGCATTCTCCTCGGCGTTGCGCTCGCTTCGGCGCGGACCGAGGGACTGGGGCCGGCGATCCGACGCAGCCTGAGCGCACCCATGACCATCGCTGCGGCCATCTCGCTCGCCGTCAACGCGTTCGACGTGTCCGTTCCGTTGGTTGCCGAGCGGGCGATCGGGCTCGGCGCGGGCGCGCTCATTCCGATCATGTTGTTGACGCTCGGGATGCAACTGGCGCAGAACGGGGCGCCCGGCCTCTCGGTCGACATCGGCCTCGTCGGTGTGACGAAGCTGCTGGTTGCACCGGTGATGGCCGGGCTCGTCGGCTGGTTGTTGGGTCTCGAGGAAGACACCTTCGGCGTGCTGATCCTCCAGTCGGCGATGCCGCCAGCGGTGTTCTGTGCCGTTGTCGCGCTCGAGTACGACATGGAGCCCGACCGTGTGTCGGCGACGGTGGTGGGAAGCACGTTGCTGGCACTCGCCACGCTTCCGGTGGCTCTCGTGATCGTCACCTGAGCCTCGAAACGCCCATCGAGCGTTGGTGACCATCTAGCGTTTGGGCATGGAACTCACTTCGAACCGGGCGGCGGCCATCATCGATCTGGAGGGTGGTCGGCTTGCCTCGCTCGTCGTCGACGGTATGGAGTTGCTGGTCACCGAGGCGGAAAAGCCCACGCGGTGGGGGTCGTTCCCCATGGTTCCGTGGGCGGGCCGGCTTCCTTTCGGACTGCTCCGATTCGACGGTGAAACTCACGAGTTCCCGATCACCTCGCCGCCCCACGCCAACCACGGCACGGCGATGCGCTCGACGTGGGTGGAGAACGGCCCGGGGCACATCGAAACCGAGCTGGGTGCTCCATGGCCGTTCGGCGGTCGGGTCACCCAGCACTTCGAGCTCACCGACGATGCCTTCACGGTCACGATGGAGATCTTCGCCGACGATCGGCCGATGCCTGCGCAGATGGGGTGGCACCCGTGGTATCGCCGCCAACTGGACCGGGGCGGTCCGGTCGAGCTCACGTTCGCGGCGGGGCAGATCTATGAGACCGACGACGACCAGATCCCGACCGGCACGCTGGTGCCGGTTCCGGAAGGTCCGTGGGATGAGACCTTCGTGGACGTCAGCCAGACCCCGATCCTGCACTGGCCCGATGCGCTCACGGTGGCGCTGACGTCCAACTTCGATCATTGGGTTGTCTTCACGAAACCGGACCACGCCTACGCGATCGAGCCGCAGTCCGGTGCGCCGAACGATCTCAACCGGGCGCCGCACGTGATCGCGCCGGGCGGGTCGCTGTCGGGGTGGATGAAACTCGCCTGGGGCTGATCGTCAGGCGTCGAGGCGGGCCGCAAGAACGTCGACGACCTCAGCTCCGGGGCCGCCTGAGGACGCGGCCTCCGGACGGATGTTCTCACCGAGAAGTGCGCCGATGCTCGCCGCGGTGGAGGCCCCGAGCGCGTCGAGGTCGTAGCCGCCCTCGAGGAACGCGATCACGCGGCCGGCGGGGACCATCGTCCGCAGCCGTGACGTGAGGTCGGCGTGATCGGCGGACGTGAGCCCGAGATCGGTGAGCGGGTCGGCCCGGTGGGCGTCGAACCCCGCGGAGATCAACAGCCAGTCGGGGTTGAAGGCCTCGATGGTCGGCTCGATCACTCGGTCGAAGGCCTGGAGATAGACGTCGCCGGTGGCTCCGGACGGCATCGGCACGTTCAGGGTGTGCCCGACACCCGCCCCGGCCCCGGTCTCGTCGAGCGCACCGGTACCCGGATATTGGGGGTACTCGTGCAGGGAGACGAAGAGGACGTCGTCGCGTTCGTAGAACACGTCCTGTGTGCCGTTTCCGTGATGGGCGTCGTAGTCGACGATGGCGACGCGGTGGCCCTTCTGTGTGAGCGCGTGGGCCGTCACCGCAATGTTGTTGAAGAGGCAGAAGCCCATGGATCGGGTGGGCGTCGCGTGATGGCCGGGGGGCCGCACGAGACAGAACGCGGAGTCGACCGTGCCGGCTTCGAGGAGGCTGACCGCATCGAGGCCGGCACCCGCCGCCAGCCGGGCGGCGTGCAGCGACCCGCTGCTCATGTGGGTGTCGGGGTCCAGCCGAACACGGTCCTGTCCGCCCAACGCCTCGATCGTGTCCACGAGGTCCGTGCTGTGCACGCCGAAGAGCGCTTCCGTCGGGACCGGAGTCGGGGTGTGCCACGAAACGGCGTCCGTCAGCCCGTGGGCCGCAATTCCCGACAGCGCAGCGTCGTAGCGCTCCGGCCGTTCGGGGTGACCGGACGGCGGCCGGTGATCGAGAACGTGCTCGTCGGCGATGATGGCGATGCTCATGGTGGTGGATCCCGTCGATGCTGCTGTGTTGCAGTCTTCCATCGACCGTCGCGTACTGCTCAACTCACCCTTCCCGGATGTCGATGTCACCCGAAACAGTGTTCAAACGCGGCGGCAGACGGTTCGCCCGGAGAAGTGAGGAAACGAACATGAAGGGTGTGGTCTTCAACGCGGCCCAGGAAGCGGTCATCGAGCTGTTCGACGAGGACACGTGGGACGATCTCCTCGACGCAGCTGGCGTCGACGGCGTCTACAGCTCCGTCGGTTCGTACCCCGACGAGGAGATGGTTGCGATCGTCGTGGCCGCCTCGGAGGCGACGGGTCTCTCCGTCGAAGACGTCCTGGTGGCGGTCGGCCGCAAGGCGCTGCATCACCTCGCCTCCCGAGTTCCGACGCTGATCGGCGGCTGCACGAACGCCTTCGAGATGCTCGGCATGATCCATGATGTGATCCACGTCGAGGTGCTCAAGCTCTACCCGGACTCCCGTCCGCCAGAGTTCACCTACGAAGATCTTCCCGACGGTGGCCTCCGCATGGGCTATCGCTCGCCGCGGTGTCTCGATGCCCTCGCCGAGGGGCTGATCCTCGGCGTCGGCGACCGATTCGACACCGAACTTCGCGTCGAGCGTCACCCGATCTCCGGGAGCGGCGAGGTGTACCTCGACGTGTGGGAGGTCGCAGCCGAACAGACACAGGCTGCATGAACCCGTGCCCGCCGAGCGAAGTCAAGGAAGGCGACACCCCCACCGTCGCCGACCTGGAGAAGCGCGTCCATCGACTGGAGCGACGGCTCGCACGCGAGCGTGCGGCGCGGGCGACCGCCGAACAGACGACGGAAGACCGCCTCCGGGAGACCTACATCGCCAAGCGGGAAGCTGAGCGACACGCCGAGATCGCCGAACGATCGAGTCAGGCGAAGTCGGAGTTCCTGGCCAACATGAGCCACGAACTCCGAACGCCGATGAACGGCGTGATCGGAATGACCAGCCTGTTGCTCGACACCGAACTGGATGACGAGCAGCAGGAGTACATGCGCACGATCCGGTCGAGCGGTGAAACGCTGCTCGCCGTGATCAACGACATCCTCGACTTCTCGAAGATCGAGGCCGGGAAGCTCGAGCTGGAAACGTTCCCGTTCGAAATACGTACGGTCGTGGCCGAGGCGCTCGACCTGACGGTGGTCACCATCGGCGACCGTCCGATCGAGCTGGCGTACGAGGTGGGCGAGAGCGTGCCCCGCATGCTGCTCGGTGACGTGATCCGGCTGCGGCAGATCCTCAACAACCTTTTGAGCAATGCGGCGAAGTTCACGAAGTCGGGCGAGATCGTCGTGACGGTGAGCTCGACGGAGGTCGATGTCGATCGCCATCGCGTTCGCATCTCCGTGCGTGACACCGGCATCGGCATTCCTCCCGATCGTCTGTCGGTTCTGTTCGATTCGTTCGAGCAGGCCGATACGTCGACGACTCGGCAGTTCGGCGGGACCGGACTCGGTCTCTCCATCAGCCTGCAGCTCGCCAATCTGATGGATGGCTCCATCACGGTCACGAGCGAACTCGGTACCGGGTCCACCTTCACGGCCGAGCTCGAACTCGATTCCGTCGACGACGGTCGTTGGTCCACGCCGGCCGAACAGCTGGACGCCCTCCGCGGTCGCAACGTGCTGATCGTCGATGACAACGGCACCAACCTTCGAATTCTCGAACGGCAGCTGGCCAAGTGGGAGATTCACGTCACGTCGTGTTCGTCCGGGTCCGAGGCGCTGGGCTCTCTTGCGAACGGCCACGAGTTCGATGCGGCGATCTTCGACATGCAGATGCCGGAGATGGACGGCCTCGAGCTCACCCAACGGGTTCGGGCACGAAGCGGTCGCCGCTTCCCGATCGTCCTGCTCACGTCGCTCGGTCGACGTGAAGACGGCGATGACCTCTTTGCGGCCCAGATGTCGAAGCCGGCCAAGCCCGACGCACTTCGAGACGTGCTTGTCGGTGTTCTCCAGACGAAGCCGGTGGAAGACGACGCGGAGCCGGCGAAGCCGGAGTTCGACGGCGACCTGGGCTCCTCGCATCCGCTGCGTATCCTCCTCGCCGAAGACAACCCGGTGAACCAGAAGGTGGCGGCCGCGTTGCTCTCCCGGATGGGGTACGAGGTGGACATCGTCAACAACGGTCAGGAAGCGCTCCAGGCCGTCATGTCGAACATCTACGACCTCGTCCTCATGGATGTCCAGATGCCGGAGATGGATGGTCTGGCCGCCACACGTGCCATTCGGACGATGCTCCCAGACGACCAGCAACCCCACATCGTGGCGCTCACCGCGAATGCGCTGAAGGGCGATCGAGAGGCATGCCTCGATGCGGGGATGCACGAGTACGTCACGAAGCCGATCCGGTCCGACGAGCTCACGGACGTGCTTCGTCGCGCGCCGAGGCGAGCGGATTGAACCGGACCCGGCCGCAATCTGTCGTGCCGCTGAGTCGGGTCGATCACCGTGGGAACGGGTGTGCCATGATCGGACGATGAAAGCCGGCTTCTCGCACTTTCCGACCGCCTACTCGATCCCGCCCGATGCGCTTGGTCCGGTGCTCGAGCGTCACGGTGTCGAGTCGATCTGGGTTGCCGAGCATTCGCACATCCCGCTGTCCCGAAAGTCGCCGGCACCGGCCGGAGGCGAACTGGCCCGCCAGTACTACGACACGTACGACCCCTTCGTGTGGTTGACGATGCTCGCCGCGCACACGTCGACCGTGAAGCTCGCAACGGGCATCTGCCTCGTCATCCAGCGCGACCCGATCCACACCGCCAAAGCCGTTTCCAGCCTCGACCGTCTGAGCGGTGGTCGCTTCCTGTTCGGCGTTGGTGCCGGCTGGAACGAAGACGAGATGAACAATCACGGCACACCGCTCGAGGGTCGGTTCAAGCTCATGCGGGAACGGGTGGCCGCGATGAAGGCGATCTGGACGATGGACGAGGCGGAATATCACGGGGACCTGGTCGACTTCGACCCGATGGTGAGCGAGCCGAAGCCGCTGTCCAAGCCACATCCGCCGATCCATGTCGGCGGCGTGTTTCCCGGCGGGGCCCGCCGAGCCGTCGAGTGGGCGGACGGCTGGATCCCGGTGGGTGGTCGCGGTGGCGCCGCGCTCGGACCGTCGATCCGTGAGATGCGGGAGATGGCCACAGTTGCCGGGCGAGACCCATCGGAAATCGAGGTCTCGATCTACAACGCCCCGGCAACTGCAGAGGCGCTGGAGGAGTTCGCAGAAGCCGGCGTCGATCGGGTGGCGTTCACGCTTCCGTCGGTCGGAACCGCCGAGGCAACCGAGTCGATTGAGGCCGCCATGGCCGTGTTCGAGGCATCGGGCCTCAAGGAAGGATCTGCATGAGCAACCGAATCCAGGATCTGTTCGGGGTCGCCGGCCGCACCGCCGTCGTCACGGGCGGCTCCCGCGGCATCGGAGAGATGATCGCCGAAGGCTTCGTCGACGCTGGAGCCTCCGTCATCCTCACCGCCCGCAAGGCCGAGGAGTTGCAGGCCACCGCCGATCGCCTCTCCGAGAAGCTGGCGGACGGTGCCACGGTCACCGCGGTGCCGGGCGATCTGTCGACCGTTGAAGGCGTCACGGCGTTTGCCGAGGCGGTTCGGGCGATCACGCCCACCGTGGACATTCTGGTGAACAACGC
>CALBVR010000284.1 GCA_937969565.1 uncultured Acidimicrobiales bacterium
CGCTGTTCAGCACCGCCGCAAGCTCGGTCTGCTGGCTCGGCGGGTACAGGAAGTCGCTCGTCACCGACGCGGTCATGGCCGGGCCCGTGTAGCGGGCCAACGCTTGTGCGTGGCCACCTCGACCACGAGCAAGATCGTGCAGGTCCATCGCCCGGTTCAGGACGATGTAGGAATTGGCGTCGAACCGATGCGGGAACTTCTGTCCGTGATGGTCGAGATAGCCCTCGACCTGAAATCGGCCCCACCAGTCGAACGAGGAAAGGCGGTTGATCGAGTCCCGTTTGAACCGCTCGGTCCACTCCTCGTCACTTCGGTAGTGGATGAGGGCGATCTCTCGTGCGATTGCAAGACCGCGTGCCGGGCCCTCGTCCTTCTCGTAGTAGTCGCCGTTGTGGAAGTTCGGGTCGTTGGCGATGGAAAGCCGGCCGACAGCCGACCAGCCGATCTGCTGAGCCGACGCAGCGAGCGCCGTGGCGATCGGCGCGATCGAACGGACCCGATGCGGATACATTGCCGCCCACTCGAGCACCGCCATGCCACCCATCGAACCACCGACGACGCTGAACCACGTGTCGATGCCGAGATGATCGGCCAGACGCGCCTGGGTGCGGACCATGTCCCGTGTGCTGACCTGCGGAAAGCTCGATCCATACGGACGACCGGTCGCCGGGTTCACCGATGCTGGTCCCGTGGACCCCTGGCAACCGCCGATCACATTTGCGCACACCACGAAGAACTCGTCGGTGTTCACCGCAGCGCCCGGTCCGACGATGCGTGACCACCATCCTTCGGGGGTGTACGTACCGCCGCCACCGCCCGTTACGTGCGCATCGCCGGTGAGTGCATGGCAGATCAGGATGGCGTTGTCGCCCGAATCGTTCAGTTCGCCCCAGGTCTCGTACGCAACGGTCACCTCGTCGAGGACGCCACCGCCTTCGAGCGCAAGCGGTCGTGAGAGGGTCAGGAACTGGCGAGCGCCGGGATCGTCGCCGGGTTGCCAGGCGCCGGTGACCGGGAATCGGTCCGGCCAGCCTCGGCGGGCATTGATCGACGTCGGATCACGCTCCATCGATGCCTCCCTCCACGCTGCCGCCCCTCCGGAGATCGGTGGCGGCCGTCGTCTCACTCTACGCCTGCTGATGTTTCGTCTGGAAACCGAAGTCGGTCACACCACCAGGAAACCAGGTCGGCATCGCCAACACCGTGCGCCTCGGCCATCGCGAGCCCGAGACGTTCGAGCGAGGTTCGGTAGCCGGCGAAGTCGCCCTCGTGGGCAGCGTGCTGTGCCGCGCGAGCAGCCGCGGCACCGGCATCCCAGGCAGGTCCGGGTGCTGGTAGCGGAAGTTGCGCTAGCTCCGATGCCCGGATGCGGAGCGAGCCCCGGCTCAGACCGGTTCCAGCCGATGCCGTGGCAATGAGCGCACATGCGACCGGGGAGGAGACGACAGCAGCAAGATGCCACAGCGATTCGACCTCCGCAGGTTCGATGCTGATCACCGGTACCGACGGCAGCAGATTTCCCGTCTCGTCGACCAACGCCTCGATCACCCGGGTCTGTGATGCCACCAGCAGCTTCGGCACCCGCCGAGCGGCGAACCACGACGCAACGGCGTCGTCCTCGATCCGGTCGAGCTCGACGGCTGGACGCGCCCAGGATTGCCCGCCGAACCGCACCGTGTTCCGACCCCACGCGTTCCGGAGCGGGTCGATCACACCAGACGTGATGAGGCCGAGAACCTCCCGTTCGTTCCGATCGGCTCCGGACTCCACCACTGCGCCCTGCAGTCCGTAGAAGTGTTGGCGAAAGCCGGCGGTGATCGTGGCATGCTCGCCGAGCGTGCCGTGTGGCCGCGGTTCGAGGGCCGGGACTCCGGCGGCCGCAGCGATCACGGGAGCCCAGTTGCCCGCTGGCGGGTGCGGAAGGTCGACCTGCTCGTCGCCTCGATGCGTCGAGGTCCTGACCGGGGACGCGCCGACCACGAGAATCGGGGCGACGACGTCGACTGCTGCCTCGAAGGTGGGCCCAGACTCCATCCAGACCGCTTCGACAGCGGCGCGTTCGACGAGCGCGTTGCGCACCGCCGCAGCGTCCTTGGCGCCGAGGAAGGATTCCGGCGTCACGAGCGCTGCGACCGCGCCCGGTGCAGCGTGTTCGACCGCCGCCAACATGATCAGGCCCACGTCGTCGACGTAGCCCTTGGCAACGTCGCCGAAGCGGCCGACGAGAGCCTGCCGCCGCTCCGTGCTTCGTGCCGTGTCCGACGTGAGCTGCCCGAGAAACGGCGGGTTGCCCACCACGAGTTCAGCGCGTCCGGGTTCAAGGCGTGTCGGTGAAGACGCGAGCAGGTCCACTCGTTCGACATGTGGTCGAGCGGCACCGTCCGCCCAGAGCTCCAGACTTGCGTCTGCGACCCGAAGGGCCGTCATGTCGATGTCGGTGCCGTGGCAGGAGCGCACGATGTCCGCACGGTCGTGTCCAGCGGCGTGCAGCGCTCGGGCGGCGGCGAGAAGGAACGCTCCCCCGCCGCAGGTCGGGTCCCACACGGTCGGCAAGGCCGTGACGGACAGTCGGTGGAGGGCCAGCCCGACGATCTCGTCGGCGACATGCGGGGGCGTGTAGTGCGAGCCCTGTTGCCGCCGATCCTGCGGAGCCATGATCGTTTCGAAGGCCATCCCGAGCAGATCGGGGTGGCACAGCGCCGGTGGTACATCGACGGGCCCCGCCGCCGGCAACGCCCCTGGCGCGGGAAGCTCTGAGCGCGCTGCGATCGCGGCGGCGACGCCGCCGAGG
>CALBVR010000285.1 GCA_937969565.1 uncultured Acidimicrobiales bacterium
GATGGCCTCACGGCCTTCGCCTCGTTTGCCGGTGTGGCGGAGAGCGACATCGTCGTGCGTCGTAGGCTGCATCGGATGAAGACGGTTGGAGCGATCGCGACGGCTGCTGGCGGCGGCCTGGCTGGACGCCCCACGGTGACCGACAGCGGCTTCGACCACGTGGCGCTCGCCGGCGACTGGATCGGCCCGGACGGTCACCTCGCCGACGCAAGCCTGGCCAGCGCCCGGGCGGCGGCCGCAGCGGCGATTCGAATGGTCGAGACCCGACCGAGGGTGCGCTGATCGTGGCCGACACCGAACTCTTCGAACAGGAACGTGGCCGCCTCCTCGGCGTGGCCTACCGGTTGGTCGGTACCCCTGACGATGCCGAGGACGTCGTGCAGGAAGCGTGGCTCCGTTACGCGGCGTCTGGTGCAACGATCGACAACCCGCCCGCCTGGCTGACCACCGTGGTGACTCGGCTTGCCCTCGACCGGTTGAAGTCGGCCCAGCATCGGCGGGAGCACTACGTGGGCCCGTGGTTGTCCGAACCCTGGTTCGACGGCCTCCCGGCAGATGAGGACCCGGCGGATCCGCTGCTCCTGCAGGAGTCGGTCACGCTTGGCTTCCTCGCCGTGCTCGAACGACTGTCGCCGCTGGAACGAGCGGTCTTCATCCTTCACCGGGTCTTCGACACGCCGCTGGACGAGGTGGCCGAAGTGATCGAGCGGACGCCATCGGCCACCCGTCAGCTCTCCAAGCGGGCCAACGACCATGTCGCGCAGGGGCGCCCCCGGTTCACGGCCGACGAGTCCGAGGTTGAACGGCTCACCAACGCAGTGCTGGAGGCAGCACTGACCGGAGACATCGAACGCCTCGAATCCCATCTCGCCGAGGACGTCGTCCACCTCTCGGACGGCGGACCCAACCATCGGGCCGCCCGGGCACCAATCGTCGGCCCGACCCGAGTGGCCCGCTTCTTCATCGGCATCGCGAAGTCCGCCGAGCCCGGAATGGAGTTCCACCAGGTGCGCGCCAACGGACAATCGGCGCTCTATACGACCCTCCACGGCGAACCGTTCATGTTGATGGTGTCCAACGTGGTGGAAGGGAAACTCGCCAGCTCCGTCGCCGTTCGGAACCCGGACAAGCTGGCCGCCTTCCATCGGGCCTGGTCGGCTGCCGCCTGATTCAGGCTTCGGCCACCAGCAGGTCGACCGTCATCTCCAAATGACCGAGATGCTGCGCCAGTTCTTCGTAGATGTGGATGAGGGCTGCGCCGACCGTCCATTCACCGGCCAGCGGCATCTGCGTCTGCGGAGCGACCGCCAGTGTGGGCGTCGCATCGATCCGAGGCGCCCAGGCGTGGAGTCGGGCTCGTGCGGCTGCGCAGGCGTCGAGCGCCTGAGCGCAGGTACCGGCGGCCATGAACTCGCCATCTCGGTCCCGATCGCTCGGCTCGCCCAGGATGATGTGACCGGCCCACCAGTCCATTGCACCAAAGCTGTGGGTCACCAACGCGAAGGGTGTGTTCGCCTGGGGAAGGGCGGCCGGTCGGGCGTTGATCATCGAATCGTCGAGACGTTCGACCGCTCGCACGAACCCATCGATGGTGCGGTCGGAAAACACGAGCAGATCCGTCATGGAGATGGCCATCGATGAATCGTACGGGTAGGAAGGTTCGGTGGACAGCGACCGCCTCGACCAGATCCTTCTCGACGGCATCGAACGCGGGGCGGCTCCAGGCGCCGTTTCCGCTGCGCTGGATACCTCGGGCGTCCGCTGGATTGGCGCCGCCGGAGAGACGACGCTGGGAAGCGGCGAGGCAATGCAACAGGACACGGTTTTCGCGCTGCACTCGATGACCAAGTCGATCGTCTCCGTCGCTGTGCTCCGGCTCGTCGAGCTCGGTGTTCTCGATCTGGACGAACCGGCCTCGACCTGGTGCCCTTGGTTGGCCGAAACCACGGTCTTCGCCTCGGCAGGATCCGTCACTGACCTCCGCCCACCCGCGAGCCCGATCACTCTGCGCCATCTGCTCACGCACACCAGCGGCTTCGCCTATGCGATCTGGAACGCGCAACTTGGCGAGTGGATGGCAGCCACCGACCACCCACGTTCGCTGCTCGAGCGCCGCTCGCTCCATGTCCCGTTGATGTTCGACCCCGGCACTCGGTGGGAGTACGGCATCGGAATCGACTGGGCCGGGTTCGTCATCGAAGCCGCCACGGGTCAGACGCTCGGCGACCATCTGCACGAGGCGATTCTTGATCCACTTGGCATGCGCGACACCACCTTCCATCCCGATGGTGCCCTCCGAGAGCGACTGGCCGGCCGTCACCAACGACTGGCCGACGGCACGCTTGCCGTCCTCGAGGGAGATCCGCCCATCAACGGTGAGTTCGAGACCGGAGGCGGTGGCCTCTACGGCACCGTCCCGGACTTCTGTCGCTTCCTCGCGTTGCTGCTCGGCGAAGGCAACGCCCACGGCGTGCAGCTGGTGTCGCCCGAACGGATGCGGGCGCTGGCCTTCACCAACCAGATCGGCGAGGTGCGAGTGCAGCAACTGCGCTCCACCGACCTCGCGTTGTCGCAGCACGCTGAGTTCTTTCCCGGCGATCCGAAGGGTCACAGCCTCGTCGGCCAGATCAACCTCGTACCCGCCCACACGGGGCGCAGCGCCGGCACGCTCGCGTGGGCCGGCATGGCCAACTGCTACTTCTGGGTTGACCCGGCTGCATCTCTCGCCGGCGTGTACGCAAGCCGGATGTTCCCGTTCGCCGACACCGGCTCACTCGGTCTTGCCCACGAACTTGAAACGGCGGTCTATGCCGGCGGCTGATGCCGCCACACGTCGGCCACGGTGTCGCGAAAGTCGATCTGACGCTCGATGGTCGCCCCGAGCCGAGCGGCGACCGCAGCGGATGCCGTGTTCTCCTGCGCCACCACGCTGACCGCAGTGGTCCAGCCGAGCATGTCGTAGGCCGCCTGCAACGTGGCGGCGGCCGCTTCGGTGGCAAAGCCATGACCATGGTTGCCCGGCATCAGTGCCCACGTGATCTCGCGCTCGACCCATCCCTCCGGAAACCACGGTCCGACCAGACCGATGAATGCCTCGGTGTCCTTCCGTTCCACCGCCCACGGTCCGAAACCCCGAATCGCCCAGTGTCCGGGGTACGCCGCGAACTTGCGCCATGCCGTGACCCGGTCACACGGTCCGCCGTAGAAGCGGGAGACGTCATCCGCGAAGAATCCGGCCAACGGCTCGAAGTCGTCTTCCCGGAACGCCCGGTAGCGAAGCCGCTCAGATTCGAAGGTTGGGATGGCGGCGGCGAGCGCGGACGAAAGTTCCATCTCCGATCGTCCCACACCGAACTACGCTCCGCCCATGAAACTCGCACTTGGATTCGCCAACACCGGCCCGTTCGCCAGCGCCAAGGGTGCTCGGGCCATCGGCCCAGCCTGCGAAGCGGCTGGTATCGAGTCGCTGTGGACCGTCGAGCACGTGCTCTATCCCGAGGGTTACGAATCGACGTATCCGTATTCGCCGACGGGAAAGATGCCCGGTAGCGGTGAGAGCCCGATCCCTGATCCGATGGCGTGGCTCTCGTTCGTGGGCGCAACGACGACTGAGCTCAAGCTGGCCACCGGCATCCTCATCCTCCCGCAACGTCAGCCGGCGGTGCTCGCGAAGGAGGTCGCCACGGTTGATGCCCTCACCGAGGGTCGGGTCATTCTCGGCGTTGGTGTCGGCTGGCTGCAGGAGGAGTTCGCTGCGCTCGACGTGCCCTGGGAGCGCCGGGGGGCTCGCACCGAGGAATACATCGACGTGCTGCGGGCGCTCTGGACGAGGGACGGGGTCACCCACGACGGCGACTTCGTCCAGCTCGACAACGTCAGCAGCAATCCGAAACCCCACGCCGGTCCCGTACCAATCCACATCGGCGGCCACAGTCGCAAGGCGGCCGAACGCGCCGGACGGATGGGCGACGGCTTCTTCCCCGGCACCGGTGATCTCGGCGAGCTGATCGACATCGTCAGGCAAACTGCCGCGGACGTCGGGCGCGACCCCAACGCCATCGAAATCACGGCCGGCAGTGACGGCTTGGCCCGCGACCCCCGGGGCTCCGTCGAGGAGCTGGAGAGCCTGGGTGTCGACCGGATGGTCATTCCCGCATTCGTCTTCTTCCGGGCCGGTGATGATCTCACCGCGGCGATGGTCGAGTTCACCGAGGGACTTCGCTAGGGCGATCTCATCAGTTCGGTCTGGTGACCGGGACCACGGTGCGTGTCCTTCGACCCGTCCATCGCCGAGCACCGCACTCCACCGATCGGCGGAAGTGTCCTTCGACTATCGTCGTCAAGGCCGTGGCGAAGAGGAGGCGGACATCATGACCCAGCCAGCGTGGACGCAGATCCCGCTCGAGGCCGACGAGCGCACGATGCTGATGGCGTTCCTCACCTTCTACCGCAACGAGTTCATCGAGCGGGCGCGCGGTCTCGACGCCGAACAGCTGCAGGTCGCGCTCACCGAGTCCGGGCTGACGCTCGGCCGGCTTCTCACCCACATGGCGTTCGTCGAGCAGATCTGGTTCGCCATCCGCCTCGATGGCGAAGAACCACAACCGCCCTTCGCCGATCTGGACTTCGATGCCGACGGGGATGCCGAGATGACCCTGTCGCACGGCATGACGTTCGACGATGCGATCGGTGTGCTGTGGTCGGCAATCGAGGATGCCGATCGGCGCATCGCCGCGTCCGACTCGCTCGATCGTCGAACCGAGCGCACCAACCGCGACGGCGAGCACTGGAGCCTTCGATGGATCCTCGTCCACATGATCGAGGAGTACGCCCGCCACTGCGGGCACGCCGACCTCATCCGCGAATCCATCGACGGCAACACCGCCGACTGAACGGCGGAGGTCGCCCGCCGCCGTGAGTTCGGCGCTCTACCGGACCACCAGGTCGAGGCTCGATCGGCTCAGGCGTTCGCATCCGTCCGCAGTGACGGCGACGGAATGGCCCAACGTCATCGCCAGCTGGTTGTCGTGATCGAGCAGGATCATGTGGAGAAACAGCACCTGATCGGCGTCGACCGTCAGCGGATTGCCCTCGTAGAGCATCGGCCAATCCACCCAGATCGGGGCGTAGACGGCGCCCATGCCGTAGCCGCACGCGTTGAGGCGGCTGCTGCGGTAGCCGTGGTCGTCGAGCACGTCGGAATGGGCGCGGAAGATCTCGTCCATCGTCGCGCCCGGCCGGATCGCCGCCTCGCAGCCAAGCAGCGCCTGACGGGTCGCCTCGTGCATGTGGACCTGCCGCGGGTCGGGCTCGCCGACAAGGATGGTCCGCATCATCGCTGCGTGGTATCGGCGCTGCACCCCGCACCACTCGAGTGTCAACTGATCGTTCGGATCGAGCTGGCGGCGCCCGCTCGTGTAGCGGACCATGAGCGCTCCGGGCCCTGAACCGATGATCATCTCGTTGCCGGCGTAGTCGCCTCCTCCCGACAGCACCGCCGCCTGCATCGCGGAGAGAATTTCGGCGTCGTTGACTCCTGCCGCGGTGAGCCGGGTGGCTTCGTCCCACGCATCGTCAGCCAACTCGGCGGCCCGGCGCACATACGCGAGCTCGGCCGGGCTCTTGGTTCGACGGAGTTCCTGAACGACGGTCGACGCGTCTTCCCAGGGGGCGAAGCCATCGAGCTGCGATTCGAGCATGCGCCAGTTCGCAGCGGTGAGTCCGTACGAATCCAGTTCGATGCCGAGACTGGCCCCGGCGAGGTTCAGGTCGGCCAGCATCGCGCGCAGGTCCATCGCCGGGTTCATCCCTTCGACGTCGACCCAGATGCGGACGTCGTCGATGTCCGACGTGTAGCGGGCCGTGCCGTAGTCCGGAGCCCTCGTCAGCAGCGTGATTCCACCGTCGGCCGTGAGCACCAGGCATTGGAACATCGAGAAGCCGAACGTGTCGTAGCCGGTCAGCCAGTACATCGACTCCTGTTTGAAGACCAGCAGCGCATCCAGATTCCGAGCGGCGAGCGCGGCGCAGGTGCGGACTTTGCGATCCGCCATCTCCTCAGGACTGAAGTGCACGGGCATGGTCCGCATCCTGCCACAGCGTTCCCGACGGGGAAGCGCTGAGGGCGACACGGCATGCACTAACTTCGGCGGGATGGTCGCGACCGAGAACATGGCGGAGCAGGTGCAGCTGCCGGGTCAGGTTCGGGCCCCGCTCTCCGCCGTCATGCGCCGCGTGGGCGCTGCGCTCAGCCTGGTGTTCTTCGTCGCTCTGGTGGTTCGTCTCGGCCGCGACGGCTACTCCGATGTCACCGGCGACCCGATCGGTGTGCTGGACGCCCTGTACTACGCGTCCGTCACGGTGACCACGACCGGCTACGGCGACATCACCGCGATCAGCGACGGCGCTCGGTTGGCCACGATCCTGCTGATCACCCCCGCTCGCATTCTCTTTCTCATCCTCGTGGTCGGCACGACCGTCGAGGTGCTCACCGAACAATCGCGCCGCGCGTTGGCGACCAACCGATGGAGGCAACAGGTGCAGGACCACTACATCATTTGTGGGTTTGGGGCGACGGGCGGCAGCGCCGCGAACGATCTGCTCGCTCGTGACGTTCCGAAGGATCGCATCGTCGTGGTTGACAATGGCCGCGACGAGATCGATCGGGCCTCGGCCGCCGGGTTTGCCGCCGTCCATGGCGATGCTTCGCAGCGCGCCGTGCTGCGTCAGGCTGGCATCGACAAGGCCCGCGCCGTGATCGTCACGCCGAATCGCGACGATACGGCGGTCCTGATCACGCTCACCGCTCGGGAGATGAACCCGAAGGTCCACATCGTGGCCGGCGGTCGCGAGGAGGAGAACCTGCACCTGCTGCGTCAGGGAGGCGCCAACGAGGTCATCAACGCGCCGGCAGCGGTCGGCCGGATGCTCGGCCTCGGTACGTACGCGCCGGGTGCGGTGCAGGTGTTCGACGACCTCCTCGACGCCGGCGCAGGCATGGAGCTCGCTGAAGTGCAGCCGATCCGCCACGACGGGACCATCTCGCTGCCCCCGGATACCACGCTCGTGGTCGTGCTCCGCGACGGCGTGAGCCTTCGCGCCGACGAGGCCGGTTCGCTTCGCGAAACCGACTCGCTCGTCGTCCTCCGCAATTCCTGTTAGGCCGCGCCGTGTCCGCCGGCGGTCACCCGGGGAGGACCTGACCCCGCAGGAACGGGGTCAGACCCCAATGTGGATGTTCTGTGGACAACGCGCGGCCGCGATCCCAACAAAATCAACACACTGTGGATAACCCTGTGGGTTCTGCTCTGGCACCTAATTCCCATTAGGGGTCAGACCCCCAAGCGGGTTTGGGGGTCTGACCCCGATGTTGGGGAGCGGTCAGACCCGGAACGTGGTGGGCAGTGGCGGAGTGGGCAATAGAAGAGGAATGTGGAAATGACAGAGCAACATGTGGCGGACTGGTACCCGGATCCGATGGGTCGGCACGAATACCGTTGGTACGACGGCACCCAATGGACCGAACGGGTCGCCTCACACGGTCGCGAAAGCCACGACCCGCTGACCGACGCCAAGCAGGTCGTCGTTCCGAAGGCGCCGGAGAAGCTCCAGCAGCAGGTCGTCAGGCACCAGCAGAACGCCGAACGGCGCGGTGCGCCGGGCGGACCGCCCACGCACATGGGTGGCGGGCACCTTCTCGACGAACCGATCCTGGTCGTCAACCAGAAGGTCAAGCTGATCGAGGTCAACACCGAGTTCGCGCTCTACGACCAGTCCGGTGGCCAGATCGGAGCCGTCCGCCAGGTCGGCCAGTCCCGATTCAAGAAGGTGTTCCGCTTCTTCGGAAGCTGGGATCAGTACTTCACGCACAAGTACCAGGTCGTGGACCGCCACGGCATCGTCCAACTCGCGCTCACCCGACCGGCCAAGTTCTTCAAGTCCCGCGTCATCGTGCAAGACGCTGCCGGCACCGAGGTCGGTCAGATCGTCCAGCAGAACGTCTTCGGCAAGATCCGATTCAACTTCGTGGTCGGCGGTGTCCAAATCGGTCGCATCCAAGCCGAGAACTGGCGGGCCTGGAACTTCTCCCTCCGAGACGAGAACGACCGCGAGGTCGCCCGCATCACCAAGACATTCGAAGGTGTGCTCAAGACCATGTTCACCACCGCAGACAACTACGTGCTGCAGGTGCACGAACCGCTGTCCGATCCGCTGCGGCAACTCGTCTACGCGTCGGCCGTCTCGATCGACACCGCCCTCAAGCAGGACGCCCGCGGCCTCGGCTCCGGCGGCATCGGCAACCTGATCGACTTCTGATTCGGGCTTCAGCTCACGCCGAGCACTCCGGCGATCTCACGAATCGACGACACCTCGTGCGTCGGCTCGACCTCACCCGAATCGCCGCCATGTCGGTTGAACCACACGGTGTCGATGCCCGCGGCGATCCCGCCGGCCATGTCGCTCGTGAGGCTGTCGCCGATCATCACTGCACGGTCCAAATCGGGGTCGACGAGCAGGCTGAACGTGTGGTCGAAGATCTCCGGTGACGGCTTGGCCACCCCCAGCTCACCCGAGATGGACACCGCATCGAAGAAGGGCGCGAGCCCAAGCCGGGCGATACGCGCCCGCTGCACCTCGCCGATCCCATTGGTGACGAGCGCGGTCTGGGCGGTCGGCCGCACGGCTTCGAGCAGGTCGAGCGCACCCGGATACAGCGCGCCGTTGGCACCCAATCCGTGCACGAACCAGCCCGCCATCTGGGCCGGGTCGGCATCGATTCCCGTC
>CALBVR010000286.1 GCA_937969565.1 uncultured Acidimicrobiales bacterium
ACAGGTCGCTCTGTCCGTGGACTGCAAAGGTTGTCTGGTGATGGCGGGGCGGATCCTGATGGTGCTGGCGACGACGGTGATGGGCCTGCCGTTCGCGGCCGATGTGGGCGGCGGCGATCCGTGTGGAACGGCGTTCACCGAGTCGTTCCAGGCGGAGCTGGCCGCCGAGTTCGGACACCTCGCAATCACCGCAGCCGTGCACGACACGCGGACGGGTTGCGAGATGCACCTCGCCCCCGAACTGCGGCTCACCACGGCATCCGCGATCAAGCTCCACCTCCTGGGCGCCACGCTGGAGCGACACGAGCAACGGTCGGGCGAGTTGACCGCCACCGACCTTGCTCGCGCCGAACGGATGATGCACTACTCCCACAACAGCCCGCCGACATCCGAGCTGTACGTCCTGGCTGGAGTCGGAGGTATGGACGCCTACGGCGCCGCGGCGGGCGCTCCCGACATCGATCACACGTCGATCTACGGCATCACCCGTGCGTCCGCAGTCGAGCTCAATTACGTTGCCCTCGCCACGCTGCACGACGACGCACCGGGCTCGTTGACGACGGCCAGCCGAGCGGCTGCGCGGGAGATCGTGGCCGGCGTCCATCACTCCCAGCAATGGGGCATTTCAGCCGCGGTCCCCGATGGGTGGCAGGCGTTGGCCAAGAACGGGTTCTTCCCGTGCGCATCGCAGAACTGTGCACCGTTCGCCGGCATCCGTACCTGGCGCATCGCCAGCACGGGAGTGCTCCTGTCACCGGAAGGCGACGGCGTCGCCATCAGCATTCTCACCGACGGCGCGTCGACCCAACAGGACGGCATGGACGCCCTCGAACACGTCGCCCGAGCCATCGGCATGGCGCTGTTCGGCGACCTCGCCTCCGATCGAGCGGTCGACGACGCGTCCTGCACCACCGTCGTCTCGGGCGACACCCCCACCTCGATCGTGAACCGTCTGGGACTGCCTGCACCGGAGTGGGCGGACGTGCGTTGGGTATCGGGGAACGAGGGTCCGCTGATCGGTCAGCTCATGTGCGCGCCGCAGCCGCTGGCAACAACGGCGGCGTGCATCTGTCCGGCGCGTCCGGTCAGGTCGGATCCAGCGCAATAGACGGCTCGTCCACCTGGACCCCGCAGTTGGCACCGTTCAGGCCCCGCAACGTGAGCGTGCCCTTGTCGGTCGTCGAGGGCGGAAGCTGCACCTGGTATGTGCGGAACTCGCCCTTCGGCAGATCGACCGTCACCGTGGAAACGCGTTCGCCGTTCCAGTCGATGCCCATGTCCTTCGACGCCGGGCCGCACTGGTTCTCGGACACATCCAACGTCAACGTGTAGCCGACGCCGGGGATCACATCGATGGTCTGCTCGATCGCGCCCGGGTTGAATCCGTTGAGATCGATGGCCCGGCGGTCCTGACCGAACTCGTACCGGACCGTGTCGTGCGTGTCGACGTTGCCCTCAATGACCGTCCAGGCGCCGATCGTCTCGCCGACCTCGTAGTTCGTCCACACGCGGGTCGAGCCGTCCTCGAATCCTGAGTCCGCCACGTCCGGTGCGTTGACCGCGGCAGCGGCGTGGTTGAAGACCGGGTTCGACCGGGGCGCGTTGCCCGAGGTCACGACCGAGCCGGAGCTCGAGTTGATGGTCACCTCTTCGCCGAGATCGTCGCCGCCGTCGGCCGGCGCCTCCCCACCCATCGCGACGGTGGCGTCGTCGACGCTCGTCTCCTCCGAGTACGCGATCGTTCGGCCCAGCCGGGAGATCCCGACGAGCGCAACCACGGCGATCAACGCCATGATGAGTCCCGCTTCCATCGTCGCTGAACCGCGTTCGGTCAGCCGAGTGTTCCCGCACTTGAGCTGCATGGGTCGAAGATCGGGACAACCCGACCACCGCTTGAGTGAGCCATCGGCATCACCGGCGAAGCACGACCAGCGTCTCCCGGAGTTCGGTCAGGCCACGCTCTCGCATGGGCGCAGCCTTCTCGATCACGGACACGTCCTCGAGCGCGGTGAGCCCGTAGGCAGCGAGGAAGTGATCTTCGATCTCGGCACGTGGTACTGAATGCGGCGGCCCGGACATCTCTGACTGGTCGTACTCGAACGCCACCAGGAAGATCGGTGCTGTCGGCGGCAGGTTCGCCACGAGATGATCGGCGAATCGTTTCCGCATGTCCGGTGGAAGCGCCACCATGCTCGCCCGGTCGTACACCGCATCCACGGCGGCCAGGTGCGAACTCGTCAGATCGAAGAGATCGCCGCACCAGAGCTCGTACGGGCCCGAGGACGACACCGTGAACGAGTCGACTGTGCGAACGTCGGGCTCGAGTCCGACGGCGGCGAAGAAGTCGGCGATGGCGATGGGGCTGAGCTCGACGCCAAGCACACGATGGCCTCGTTCGGCCAACCACACCATGTCCACGCTCCTGCCGCAGAGCGGAACGAACACGGTGCTTTCTTCAGCAAGAGCCAGCGTGCTCCAGTGGTCGTCGAGCCAGCGGTGGGGCACCTGCTGGTCGAAGGCCGTCTGCCCCTGTTCCCACCGTTCGTGCCAGAAGTCGGCGTCCATGTGCGGTCCTGTCTTTCGTGGTTCGAGCACCCGCCGCCAACCTACTCAGCTGCTGGGTGGAACTCCGGGCCCACATGGTGGATTCTGGACAGATGGCGACCCGGAAGCGCAGCGACATTCCCGACGTTCCCTTCCGACCGGCCAAGGGGCGCGACGTAGCGGTCGAGGTCATCGAGATGAGCGTCCTCGAGGAGCGCCGCCGCCGGGTGGTGGATGACGGGGTCCCGGAGCGGCTGACCTTCGAATATCTCCTGCTCGTGTGGGGAGGCGCGGGTTGCCACGTGGTCGACTTTCAGGAGATCGATCTCCGTCCGGGTCGGGTGGTACGGGTTCGGCCCGGTCAGGTCCAACAGTGGAACGCGGCGACGACGCTGGATGCGGTTGCGATCATCGCCCGGGATGTCTCCGCACAACGGTGGCTGGCCGGCGATCCCGCCTTCTGCGACCTGGACGCCGACCTGCTCGACGTCAGCCGACACCTCGTGCACGCATTGGCGATGGTGCAGGATCGGCCAAACGGATCCCGACTCGCGGCGCAGCTGTGGCAGTCGCTCGTCGACGTGTACGAGTTGGGCACGTCGGTGGACCGCCGTGATCTGCCGGAGCCGTACGTTGCGTTCTGCGAAGCCATAGAGGCCAGCCCGGGCGCGTCGCACAACGTCGCCGACATCGCCGCCGGACTGGCCTGGTCGGAGCGCACGATCCGGCGGGCGTGTCTGGACGTCACCGGCCTCACGCCGAAACAACTCCTCAACCAGCGTCTGATGCTCGAAGCGAAACGACTCCTGGCGCACACCGATCGGTCCGCCGCCTCGATCGCGGCCGAACTTCGCTTCTCGGAGGCGACCAACTTCCAGAAGTTCTTCCAGCGGCTGGCCGGCGAGAACCCGGGCGACTTTCGACGATCCGTTCGCGCCGTCGGCTGACTCGGCCCGGGCCGTTCAGCGGCGTGAAAGCCGAACGGCCAGCCCCGTGATCTGATCCGTCTCGAGCTTCAGCCGGATCTGTCGGACGAGCTCTTCACCCATCCATTCCATCTCGCTCGCCCAGGCGGGATCGTCGACCTCGATCAGCAGCCGGCCCTCCTCGATTCGGACGGGTCTGGTGTGGGTGCCGATCACGTCGCCGACGAGTTCGGGCCACCGAGCGAAGATCGATTCGAGAATGCTGACCTCGGGCGCCTTCATGTGCTTCATCAGCCGATTGACGCTGCCGCTCATCGGGCGCGGACCATCCCAGGCTTCCCGGCGGGTGCGCCGGTACGGGCGACGAGGTGGCGGATCAGGAGGCGACAAGGTTGCCCTGCCCGAGTCGAATGGTGGCGTCCGCGACGGCGCCGGGTGGAAGGTCGGTTGCCGAGGTGAGCAGCGTCTGCCCGCTCGGCAGCGCGGCGACCAGCGCCGCGGACCGGTCGTCGTCGAGTTCACTGAACACGTCGTCGAGGATGAGGAGCGGCGCAACGCCGACCGTCGAGCGAACGAGTTCGTGCCCGGCGAGGCGCAGGGCAAGAGCGACGGATCGTTGCTCGCCCTGCGATGCGTGCGTTCGGGCCGGCATGCCGTTGAGGAGGATCTCGACCTCGTCCCGGTGAGGCCCGACCGTGCTGACGCCTCGGCGAACGTCGTCCTTGCGAGATGCTTCGAGCGCGGCGGCCATGCCGGTGTCGTCCCACGGCGCGACGTAGGCGAGGGAAACGTCGTGGTCGGTTCCGGCCACGGCCCGAAGCGCCGTGCGTACCAGCGGCGTGAGCTCCTCGATGACACCGTCACGAAGGGCGCAGAGTTGGTCGCCGATCTGCGCGAACTTCTGATCCCACACGTCGAGGGTGAAGGCGGCATCGGAGTTGAGTCGACCACCGCACCCCTTGAGCAGCGCGTTTCGCTGCTTGAGGACCTTCTCCATTTCGGCCCGGATGGCTTCGTTGCGCGGGTGGAGACCCAGCAACACGTGGTCGAGGTACGTGCGCCGTTCCCCGGGCGACCCCTTGACCAGTTCGAGATCGTCCGGCGCGAACACGGTGACCGACATGACGCCGAGCAGGTCCTTGGTCCGCTGGACCTTCTGCCGGTTCATTTGGATGCGGGCGCGGCCGGTACGAGGCAGTTCGGCTTCGAGGAGGAGCTCGCGGCCGTCGCTGCGGAGCTGCGCCCGAGCGATGGCGCGCTCGGCCCCGCGCTGGATGAGCGCATCGGTCGGCGCACCACGGAAGGAGCGCATGGTGGCGAGCCAGGCGGTGGCTTCGACGATGTTGGTCTTCCCGGATCCGTTCGGCCCGACGATCGCCGTGACCCCGGGAGCGAACGCCATCTCGAAACTGGAGTGCGACCGAAATCCGCTGAGCCAGAGTTGTTCGAGGACGAGCGCGGAGCTGGCGGAGGCCGCGTCGACGGGCGAAGTGTCGGTCACCTCTCGAACCTACCGCGCCCCTACGACACCAACGTGCCGGGCCGACGATCAGCCGAAGAGGATGACCTCGGCGATCGTGAGGTAGTCGGTGCGGGGCAGCTGGATCTTCACGAACGTCCCGGTGACACCGCCGAGCGCAACGGACTCGACGGTCCCCGGCTCGGCTGGAAGCACGAATGTGGTCACGGCTGGATCGGCCAGCAATTCGGCCACGGCACGGCCGGTCATGTCGGCGTCGGAGATGAAGATGTGCGCCGAGCCGAGACGGTTCGGACAGCACCCGGTGCGATTCCAGACCTGGATCTCGTCGAGCGACGTCGGGGCATCCAGCTCGGCCTGCCACCACGCCTCTGCATCGAGACCGGTGGAGGACACGCTGCGGTTGTTGAAGATGCCGTCGGTGTTTCCATCGATCGCCCAATCGGCAATCCACTGACCGGCGTAGGTCGAGCTCTGCGTGGCCGGCTTGTTGATCGGGATCCTCAGGGGTTCCGCATCGACCGTCCACGCGCACTCGAGCGTCTCCGTGACGCCGCCCTCACGGCTCAAGATGAGGACCGGCGGTTCCGCGTTCACGTCGACCGAGCGCACGTCGGCGTCGACCGTGGCGAGCCAGGAGTCCGGCGTACGGACCTGATAGCTGTCGTCCTCGTTGTTGAAGATGTCCCACGCAAGCCGCACCCCGTCGGCGCCGGGCGTCGCTCGACACGCCGGATCGACGGGCTCCGGATCGGGACCCGGACCCGGATCGTCATCTCCACAGCGCACGTCGACGGTCTGACCGCCTTCGCGACTTCGGATCAGATACGTGCCGGCCGGACCCGTCCATTCACGATCGCCGGCGGCCACAGTGGCCACCCACCCAGCGGCCGTCCGCACGGCGTAGTTGTCGTCTTCACCGTTGAAGGCGCCCCATCGAAGCTGCACCTGTCCGCCGACGGTTTCGGCAATGCAGGCGCCGTCGGCTGGTTGGTTTCCGTCAACTTCCACGGCGAGTCGGATCGATGGCGAGGTGCGACCTGCGTGGTCTTCGCCGGTCAGCGTGAGTTCGAAGCGCCCCGACGGAATCGTGGTGGTCAGAAGGAAGGCTCCGTCGATCTCGGGCGTGACGTCGAAAGTGTGGGGACTGTTCGCGAGGGCGCCGTTGGCTTGCAGCCAGCGGCCGTCATCGGCGCGCACGGTGGCTCGGACGAAGCGTCCGCGAATGTCGTCGGTGACCGTGCCGTCGACGGTGAGTTCGCCGTCGCCGACGGACCACGAGGCGCCGACGATTGCCGGCGCGGCAACGTCGTCGGTGTTTCGACCGAAGTCGAGGAAGGCGGTCGTCCCGACGTTGAACGAATTGATGCGGGAGCCGTCCTGGCCAATCA
The DNA here is from genome assembly GCA_937969565.1 of uncultured Acidimicrobiales bacterium. Taxonomy (GTDB): domain Bacteria; phylum Actinomycetota; class Acidimicrobiia; order Acidimicrobiales; family SHLQ01; genus SHLQ01. The sequence continues at coordinate 6,342 of CALBVR010000286.1, forward strand.
GCAGACCGCGGCTCACCACCTTGAGCGTGACGATGCCCTTGTACGCGTTGGAGCCCGGGTTCCAGCGGAGCGGGGTGCCGTCGGCGAGCGAGAAGGCGGCCAGCTGGGACCGCCAGGCCGTTCCGCCGAAGGCAACACCGGTGCACCGGTCGAGACCGTTTGGCGCCATCAGATCGGTCGGGCCGGGACCCGGCTCGATGGCGCAGAAGTGACCGCCCGCGTAGACCGCGTTGTTCGAGATGTCGATGGCGAACGTGGTGTCCCACATGTTCTTGACCCACTCGAACTGGCCCGGGGCCTCGGTGGTGAGCGCCAGCGTGATCTGGTCGGCTTCGAGCACCTGGGTGCCGTTGGCGACGATCACACGGCTGAAATCGGGGGAGAACGCTCCGTCCTGAATCAACCAGTTGAAGCGCCACGGGATGCTCGTCTGATCGAGCTGATGCGCGGTCAGCGTGGGTCGACCGGGATCGGTGATGTCGAAGATCGCAGTGGCCCGCTGCGGGGCGCCATCGATGGTGCGGGCCTTGTGAACGACACCGAGTCGTGAACCATCCGCCTTCACGTCCATCCCGACGATCATCGTTCGATTCGCATCCCCCTCCACGATGAACGAGAAGGCCGGATTGAGGGCGCCCGTGGCGAGCGAGACCTCGGCGAGATTCTGCACGGGCGTCTCGCCAATGGCGGTGAAGTTGCCGCCGAGGAAGAGTCGACCATCGACCGTGGCCAACTCGCTGATCCGACTGTTGGGCGCCGGCACGGCCCAGTCCTGGTCGACGGTGCAGGTCGCCAGATCGATCTTGGCGATCTTGCGACGGGTGACGACGACGCCGTTCGGGTCGGTGATGGTGTTGAACCGGCCGGCGATGATCACCGAGGCAGCCGTGGGGCCGGCGGCGATTGCGAGCACGTCGTTATCGGGGGTGAGTCCACGACAGTGCTGGGTTCCGTTGAGGTCATCCCAGATCGTGAGGTGCGGCTGACGAAGCACCTGGCCGTTCGGGAGCCGCTGGTCCTGGAAGTTGCCGCCGGAGACGATGAAGCCATCGATCAGGTCGATGGCGAGGGTGGCTTCATTCGCTCGAGCGTCGTCCGGGTCCCTCGGGTTGAGAATCACCGGGAGGTCGCGGCGCGGTGTTTCGGACACGAGGGAGGGATGGTCCACGAACGTCTCCGCACGTTCCGCCGCGGACACGTCGGCAGCGGGTCCGCCGATCGACGTGAGTACAGCGACGATCCCGAGCGCGAGTGCGGCCGGGATCGCAACACGCAGTGTTCGTGCTTGTCTCATCGTGCAGCCCCTCGAAATCCCACCCTATGGGGGAATCCAGTTCGCGAATGCTCCGGTATGCAGCAATCACTCTTCCAACGGCTCCGTCGAGCGCGTTGTGATGGGCCGTCCGACTTGTCCGCAAAGGGACGTCAGCTCACCACCGGGCTCGCATGTGGGAACGCAGGAGGTCCAGTCCGATCGAACCGGCGCTCAACAGGTCGTTGTGCCAGCGCTTCGGGTCCCAATCCGGATGTGCTCGGGCCTCCTCGCGCAGATCGAGGATCGCCTGCTCGCCGACCTTGTAGCTGATCGCCTGGCCGGGCCAGCCGAAGTAGCGGGTGGCCTCGCTGTCGGCGACCTCGTCGTCGAGAAAGCCCCGGATCTTCAGGAGTTCAACGGCGAGCTCGTGGGTCCACTCCGAGCCCGGGTGGAACCAGGCGTCGTCGGGTATCGGGTAGCCGCAGTGCACGCCGATGTCGATGACGATCCGGGAGGCCCGGAGCAACTTGCTGACGAGCAGACCAATCTCGTATTCGGGCTTCTCGAGATAGCCGAGCTCTCCCATCAGATGCTCGGCGTAGAGCGCCCAACCTTCGCCCGAGCCGGGGTACCACACGACCAATCGATGGAATCGGCTGAGGGTGTCGGCGAGGCTGAACTGCACGCCGACCTGCAGGTGGTGGCCGGGGAAGCCCTCGTGGTAGGCGGTGGTGATCTCGCTGAAGAGCGGGAAGAAGGTGCGGCCTTCGACCGGGTACCAGACGGTTCCGGAGCGGCTGAAGTCCTCCGACGGCGGCGTGTAGTACGGGGCAAGTGAGCCGCCGCTGTCGTCGACCTTCACGTCGATCGTCCGAATCTGCTCGGGGACGTCGAAGTGTTCGCCGGAGAGTTGCTCGAGCGCTTGCGCCTGGCGATCCCGCATGACCTGCAGGAATTCCTCGAGGCTGTTGGCGGCCATGTCCGGGTCGGTCGCCAAGCGTTCCATGACCGCTTCAGTCGTGGCATCCGGGTCGATCTCGGGTGCGAGTTCTTCGAGGCGGGCCCAGAGCCGGTCGAGTTCGGCCCATCCCCAGGCGTAGGTTGCGGCCGGGTCGAAGTCGGCGACCCCGAGCCAGTTTCGGGCGGCCTCGCGGTACCGGAATTCGCCAACCCCGTCTGCGTCGCTGGCTCCTGGCCGGTAGTCGGCTTCGAGCCAGTCGGCGAAGCTGCCGAAGACACCCTGCGCATGCTGCAGGGCGGCCGCAAGCTCGGCGCGTTGGTCGGGCGAGCCGCCGGACTCGTCGTGGGCATCGAGCATTCGGAGGAGGGCGGCGTCGTCCGCGGTGTTCGAACGGGCCTGCCGGATCGCCTCGTCCACCTGGCGGAGGGCCACGTGTTCGCCGGCGGCCGCCCCGGCGGCGAGGCTCGCCCGATAGCCGTCGATCGCCTGATCGATCGTCGAGAGACGAACGATCAGATTGCCCCACTGCTCAGGTGTCTCCTTTGGCATCAGATCGACGATCTGCCGGATGCCCTGCAGTGCCGAGGCGATGCTGTTCAGATCGCGTCGATGCTGACCGGCGTCGGCCTGGGCGATCCACAGGTTGAGCTCGTCGACCAGCACGTCGCGGGCCAGCGTCTCGTCCGGACCGTCGATCGAGATGGTGGTCGCCTCGTCGAGTAGGGACGCCCACAGTTGCCGTCGGGCGGCGAACCCGTCTGGGGAGAGGTCGGTCCACCGGTCGTCATGGCCGTCGACCCCCATGAAGGTGGCAAACATCGGGTCGGCCGCCGTGACTTCATCGGTGGCTCGGTCACACAGCTCGTAGATGCTCATTCCCCGATCGTAGGGGTTGGCGCATGACGCCCGCCGGGCACGCTCAGTGGCCCATCGCCTTCTGGCTCCAGATGGCGCCGCTGAGAATGGCGCCGAAGCCGCCGCCGATCCAGAACGAAAGGTAGGCGGCGTAGCCGAGCGCTTCACCGGTCGGGGTTCCGCCGATCACGAAGGCGATGAGCACGCCGAGGAACACCAGCAGCATCGTGGCGGGTAGCACGATCTTGAGGGACGCTCCGACGTCGGGTTCCTTCACCGTCTCGACGACCGGAGTGGACGCCGCGGCCGGGGCCGGTGCGGTCTGTTCGGTTGATTTGAGGGCAAGTGTTGCTGTCATGTCTTCACGATGACGGCGGCCCGCTTCAGCCCCTAGGGACCTACGTCCCGATCGGCGACCGGCTTCGAGTAGAAGACCCGTGTGTACCCGTCTTCGACGCCCCGATGGGTCTCCGTGAATCCACGCCGTGGGTAGAAGGTGAGATTCGAGACCATGTGCTCGTTGGTGTAGAGCCGAATCTCTGCGAGCCCGAGCTGTATCGCCTGCCGTTCGGCCTCGAGCAGCAGCGCCGATCCGACACCGAGACCCTGGCCGGCCATCGGGACGGCCACGGTGTCCACGTAGAAGTGGGTGTCGATCGGCCACATGACGATCATCCCCACGCGTTCGCCGTCGTGAATGGCCATGGTGATCACGCCCTCGTCGATACGGGCGCGGTGGTCCTCGAGCATCGGTGCGGGCTTCTTCCCGATCGCCTCGATGTACTGCACGTAGGCGTCGTCGATCGTTGCCACGATCCAGTCGTGGTCGGCGGGTTCGGCCGGTCGAAAACGAAGGTCGCTCATTGGGGTGGCTCCAGGGCGATGCCGGCGACCTCGGCCGGCTCGGCATAGGCGACCGCCAACGAGGCGATCGTCTCATGCGCATTGAGGCCGGACGGGTTGGGCACGACCCACAGTCGGCTTCCCTCGAAGTCGTCGTCCTGCTCGCCCATGACGGCCTTCGGCTGCTTGAACGCGCTTCGGTAGGCGGTGATGCCGGCGATCGCGACGACGGCCGGCCGGTGCTCTGCGACGAGCTGTCGGAGCTGCACGCCGCCCTCGCGAAGCTCAGTCGTGCTGAGTTCCGACGCCCGAGCCGTCGTGCGGTGGACGACGTTCGAGATGCCGATCCCCCGTTCCAACAGGTGCGCCCGGTCGTCGTCGGTCATCCCCTCGCCCCGGTCGATCGTCCGGGTGATGATTCCCGCCATCGTCAGAGCCGGATAGAAGCGGTTGCCGGGATGCGCAAAGTGCGTTTGGGTGGCCGCGGTCCACAGCCCGGGGTTGATCCCCACGAACAGCAGTTTCAGGTCGGGGCCGACGAGGTCCGGAACGGTGGCGTCCCGGAAGGACTCGAGTTCGTCTCGGCTGAAGCCCATGGCCGGTGACGCTAGCGTCTGGGCACGGTGACACAAGGGGGATCGATGGCGAGCGAGAACACGACGGTGCCGACGGATGTCGATCCGTTGAATTTCATTGCACAGGTGGAGCACAACGGCCGGCGCGAAGACGCGGAGGTTCTGCTCGACTTCATGGCGCGGGTGACCGGACTCGAGGCCCAGATGTGGGGGCCATCGATCATCGGATTCGGCCGATACCACTACGTGTACGACTCCGGCCGCGAGGGCGACTTCCTGATGGTCGGTTTCTCCCCGCGCAAGGCGAACATGGTCGTCTACCTGCTGCCCGGTTACGACGACCTCGACGACGAGCTGGCCCGATTGGGGAAACACAAGAAGGGGGCGAGCTGCCTCTACCTGGGGCGACTGTCGAACATCGATCTGTCGGTGCTCGAAGAGATGGTCCGCAAGTCGATCGTTTCGCTCGAGGCGAGCTACGACACCTTCCCTCGCTGATGCCACACTGACGCCATGGACGCCATCGAGGAAGAACGGCTGAAGCGGAAGCGGGAGGTGGCCCTCGGCTACCGCATCTTCGCGAGCCTCCGCTGGGGTGACCTCGGCGACGGACACATCACGGCTCGGGACCCCGAGCTCGAGGATCACATGTGGCTGCTGCGGTATCCGTGTGGGTTCGAACGGGCGACGGTGGACGACCTCGTGTTGGTTCGCCCCGATGGCACGACGACGTGCGGACGTGAGATCAACATGACCGCATACAACATCCACCATCCGATCCACGAGGCTCGCGCCGACGTCGTGTCGGTCGCGCACACCCACACTCCATGGGGTACCCCGTTCTCCGCGACGGGCCGGCCGATCGAAGCCATCACGCAGGAAGCCTGCACGTTTCATGACCGGTGGGCGTTCTTCGACGACGAAGAGGTGCAGATCCTGAATCGTGACGGAGGCGCACGCATCGCCGCCGCACTTGGCGACAACCAGGTCGGCATCCTCCGGAGCCACGGGCTGATCACGACCGGCCGGTCGGTGGCCGAGACGATCGCCGGCTTCGTCACCCTCGAACGCGTGACGGAGGCATTGATGAAGGTGGGAACCGGACACGCGATCTCCGACGATGCGGCACGGATCGCTCGGGATGACCTCGTTCGTCACCGGTCGCTCGAGACGGCCTTCGACTTCCTCGTGCAGCGCCACGTCGGCGATCCCACGGTCGTCGGCTGACGGCTCTGGTTGCGTCGGCCACGACGACCGGGGCAGGGTGGGTTCGTGGCACTCGACGAACACGCTGACGAAGCCGCCGGTCTGGGCCGGCTCGCCGACGCGATCCTCGAGACCGCGGTCGACCCCATCATCGTCATCGATGGCCAGGGCGTGATCCAGGAAGCGAACGCCGCCACCACGATGCTGTTCGGCCACGACCGCGCCGACATGGTTGGCCGCAATGTGTCGATGCTGATGCCGGAGCCGTACCGCTCCGAGCACGACCGCTACCTGCAGCGGTACCTGGAGACCGGGGAGAAGAACATCATCGGGATCGGCCGTGAGGTGACCGCCCAGCGGGCGGACGGCTCCGTCTTCCCCATCGCACTGGCCGTCAGCGAAGTGGCGGCCGACGACGGCGGCGCCCGATGGTTCACCGGGGTCATCCACGACCTGACCGAACGGTTCGCCGCCCAACGGGCCCTGGAGGAAGCGAACCGCAATCTCGAGGGGCAGGTGGCCGAACGCACCGCCGAGCTCCGATCGCTGCTCACCGACCTGGAGCGATCCAACCGCGATCTCGAACAGTTCGCCTACATCGCGTCGCATGATCTGCAAGCTCCGCTGCGCAACGTGCGTCAGGGGCTCGAACTACTGGACGCCCACCTGCGGGACACCGCCGGAACGGGATTCGACGACGAGGCCCACGAGCTCCAGCACCTGATCACCGCGGCGGTCAGGCGGATGGAGGATCTGGTGACCGGCCTCCTCCACCTGTCACGGGTGGATCGCCTCGCCGGTCGACCGACGGATCCGATCGACCTGAACGAGTTGGTCGAAGAGCTGGAGCAGCTCCTGCATGTCGACATTCAGCGGGTCGAGGCGTCGCTGACGGTGGGCGAGTTGCCGACGGTGCCGGGCGATCGGGTCCAGCTCCGGCAGTTGTTGCAGAGCCTCCTGCAGAACGCGCTTCGCTATCGCCACCCGGACGAGGCGCCGGACATCACGATCACCGCCACCGCGAACGATGACGACTGGATTGTTTCGGTGGGCGACGATGGCATCGGCATCGACGAACGTGAGCACGAACGCATCTTCGAGCTGTTCCGTCGGGGACAGACCGGACACGAAGGTGTGGGCCTGGGCCTTGCGCTGGCGCAGCGGGTGGCCGAGCGGCACGACGGTCGCATCTGGGTTGAGTCCGCACCCGGGCAGGGCGCGACGTTTCACGTGGCGCTGCCAAAACGCGTCGACTGACACATCCGCGGGGACCTTGGTCCCTTCTCGGTCATCGCTCCCCCAGTCACCGTGGGCACATGACGTCCACGGCAACCGCCCATGAATCCCGATCGCTGCGCCTCACCACGCTGCTGCGTCAGGTCGTCCTGCTGGGGCTTCTGTTCGTCACGATGCTCGTCACCGTGTTCGGTGTCACCGAGACAATCGACCAGGCGTTGCGCACCGCGCGGCCGGGCAACGGCGCCCTCGCCCGATCGCTTGCGATGGTTGCGCTCGGCGCGCCCGGATTCGCAGTGACGCTGTCGCTCACGGTCCGTCGGCTGCGCGAGAGCGACGGGTGGGTGACTGGTCCGATCTGGCAGCTCCATGTCGTGGTGTCGGTGACGGTGTCCCTGGTCGGCATGATGGTCGGCGGTGGCCGCGTGCTCGAAGAGCTCATCCGCAGCTCGACGGTCGGCCTTCACGACGTCTCGGTTCTCCTCACGTGGGGTGCCGTGTGGCTGATCTACTGGCTCGGTCTCGTGCCTCGGTTCGAACCGCGGGGCGACCTCCACTTCGCCGCTGTCTGTTTCGTGGGCCTCGTCCCGATGGCGATCGGGCAGGCCGGCATCTTGCACGTCGGATTGTCGCGAGCGTTCGATGCACTCGGTGGAGGTCAATCGCTCGACGTTCGGTCAGCGAGCGCCGGGTGGGGTGCCATGTTCCTGGTCGGCGCAGCCGTTTGGATCGGCCTCTGGATGCGGAGCTACGAGTCGGCTGCTCGCAGCGACGCATGGCATGCCCTCGTCGTGCTTGTGGGCACGGCCGTCGGATTCGTCGCATGGTTGGCTGCGGTCGCGCGGCTTGGCTGGCTCGTTGCGGTGTGGCTGGTTGGCGACCGGATCGCTCCGTTGGCTTCCGGCCACTTCGACGATGCGTCCGTCTGGATCGGCGTCGGCCTCACCGGTGGTGTTTCCTTCCTGTACCACCGCGGATTGATCGGACAGGTTGCCGAACGGAACGACCCCGTCCGCCTCGCCGAACACCTCGTGCTGTTCGCATCGCTCGTGGCCGCGGCGACAGGCGCCGTGGTTCTGGTTTCCGGGGCGGCCAACCCGGACGGGTTTCACGTCAACACGGTGTTGGCCGGTGCGGTGACCATGGCCGCCGGCGCCGGTGTCGGGGCGCGCCTCGTCGCATGGATGACGGCGCTCGGCCGAACGGCACACGGTCCCACCGAGCAAGCGTCCGCGGTGCGCCGGGCCTACCACCTGGTCGTGCTCGGCACCGGAATCGTTGTCGGCCTGTTTGCCGGGATCGATGCATTGCAAGGGGTGTTTGAGGACCTGCTCGACGGTGACGCCACCATTCGCACCTTCCTCTTGCGGCGCGGCGAGCTGGCCACCGTTGCGGTCATCGTTCCGACGCTCTGGCTGCATCAGGTGGTCCTGCAACAGCACAAGATGGCCGGCCGGCCGACCCTGGCCACATGACGCCCACGGCGCCGCGTCGAAGTAGCGTTGCGGACGCAATGATGGATCTGACCCGCCTCCGTGTGCTCCTTGTCGAGGACAATGAACTGGATGCCCGGGTCATGCTGCGGACGCTGCGCGAAGCCGCCGAGACCCGCTTCGACGTCCGCCACGAACGTTCGATGCGCGACGCCGTGACGGCGCTGCAGGAGCAGGGGTTCGATTGCATCCTGATCGACCTCACCCTGCCGGACACGTTCGGGCTGGAGGTGTTGGAGGCCGTCGGCAACGAAGCACCCGCCACCCCGGTGGTTGTGCTGACCGGGCTCGAGGATCCTCGCCTCGCGGTCGAAGCCGTGGAGCATGGCGCGCACGATGTGCTTCCCAAGAGTCGAGTCGACGGCGATGTGGTGGCTCGGTCCATCCGGTATGCGGTCACCCGCCATCACAGCGAAACCGACCTTCGGGCGACCACGGAACAGCTGCGGGTGGCCAACGATCGCAACCGCATTGCGCAGGATCTGCACGACACGGTGATCCAGCAGCTCTTCGCCACAGGCATGAGCCTGCAGGCGCTCACCGCTCGCATCGGTGAGGAGGAGATTCGCCAGTCGATCCTGGAGTCGGTCGACCAGATCGACGTGGCGATCCGGGAGCTCCGACAGACGATCTTCGACCTGCACCTCGAACCCGAGTCTCCGACCGGTGATGAGATCGATCGGGTCATCGAGCAACAGACCCGGGCGCTCGGCTTCGCACCGTCGGTCACCCGACAGGGTCTGACCGGCCTGCGCTCCAGTCTTCGGAGTGACGTTGCCGCGGTGATTCGTGAGGCGCTCTCCAACGTGGCCCGGCACGCTGACGCCTCGGTGGTGGCCATCCGCATTGTGGTCGACGGGTCAGACCTGGTCGTCGAGATCAGCGACAACGGCGTGGGAATCGATTCGACCGATGCGCCGACGTCGGCGTTGCGTGGGCACGGGCTCACGAACCTCCGCCAGCGAGCGGAGGCAAACGGCGGCACGGCCGAGATCGGGCCGGGAGCAGACGGCGGCACAACGGTCCGCTGGATGGTTCCCGTCGACGGCGGCCGGCTGGGCTCAGGCAGCTGACGGGCCCAGGGCCACGACGGGCACGGTCGACGCATCGATGGCGTCGAACGCCACGCTTCCCTCACAAATCCACGGAAGTCCGGTCCGGGCGTGGGTCGGGATCACGAGCAGGCCATCGGCCGAGCGCTCCGCGAGCAGCGGACCGAGTGCGCGCGTGTCCACCGTGGAGTCCAGCATCCGGGCGTGGATCTCGTCGGGCCGATCGAAGTGGTCGTCGTCGTAGTCCTGCTCGTAGACGACACCGTCCGGGTCGATGGTGAGCGTGGCGACCGGCAGCTCGCCGAACACGTGGGCGAGCGTTTCCGCCTGCCGTCGGGCGACGCCCTCACCGGCTCGGTCAGCGCTCGCGAGGTAGACCCGTTCGGGTCTGGTGGCCCCGGTCATCGACGGTCCGACGAGCACCACGGGTTCGGTCGAAATCGCCAGGATCGACGCCGCACACGAGCCGACGTAGTGGTGGTCGCGGAAGGGTGACGCTGCGGTGGCCATGACGGTGAAGCGATCGGCGCACGCTCGTGTCACCGCTTCGTGCTCGTCGGTCGACTCGATCACGTGCAGCGACATCGGGACGGGTTCCTGGAGAGCGAGGGCGGCGACGCGTCGGCTGAAGTCCTGATGGCGGCCGACCACATCATCATCCGGGTGGGCGACGTGCACGAACAGAAGGCGGCGCTCGAACGCTGCGGCGAAGGCGGCGGCGATTCGACCGACGAAGTGGACGTCGTCGAGGTGGCGCACGGGAACCACGATGGGATCAGGCATCGGCGCACACCGCCAGTTCATCTGCTGGCACGACGAGAAGCGGCGTCTTCAGGTGATGGACAAGGTAGGTGGTGGTCGAACCGACGAGCAGACCGCGGAAGCCGCCCATGCCACGCGTGCCGGTGACGGTCAGCACGACGTTGGCACCTTCTTCGTAGTGGTTGACGCAGAGCAGTTGTGAACCGACGTGGCCGAGACGCACGACCGAACGCACGGGCACCGGAAATCCGTCCGGATACTCGTCCTCGACGATGCGGAGTTCTCGTTCGAGCGCTGCTCGGCCCGCCTCCTCCATCGCACCGAGGTCCACCACTGCGGCGTCGCCGACCCCGATCGTGAGCGGGTAGTGCACGACGTGTACTGCGAGGACACCGGCGGACCGCCATTCGGCTTCGGTGATCGCTGTGCGAAGCGCGCTACGAGCGTTCCCGGATCCATCAACTCCGACCACGACGACATCCATTGGTTCGTCCTTTCGTTTCGTTGCTTGCTGTTCAGCATCACCACCGACCGACCGCTCGGGCAGGGGCTTTGGTCCCTTCTGCATTCGAGCGAAGTCCCGCAGGCTGACGTCATGCTCACGGACCCAACCACTTCCACCCCGACGTCCCCACCCACGGGCGGGAACGCCGGCCTCGAACGAACCCTGACGCTGCCACTGCTCGTGTTCTACGGGCTCGGGGTGACGGTGGGCGCCGGCATCTTCGCCCTCGTCGGCGAGATCCTCGGCATCGCCGGCGACCAGGCCCCGCTCGCATTCCTTCTCGCCGGTGTGATCGCCGGATTCACCGGAATCTCGTACATGGCGCTCGTGGCACAGTTCCCTCGGGCTGGCGGTGAGGCCGTCTATGTGAATCGTGGGCTCGGCCGACAGGCCGGCCGCTTCGCTGGTCTTGGGGTTGTGGTCACCGGGATCATCTCGAGCGCGGTGGTCGCGCAGGCGTTCTCGGGCTACGTGGCCACGCTGGTCTCGGTTCCCAAGAGCCTGACCGCAGCACTCCTCGTTCTCCTTCTCACGGCCGTGGCCTGGTGGGGTGTTCGAGAGAGTGTGATCGTTGCCAGCGTCGTCACGATTCTGGAGGTCGGCACGCTGATGATCGTGGCCCTTTTCGGTTTCCCCGAGATCGATCCCGGTGTGGTTCGGGACGGCTTCGATCTCGGAGGTGCCGGGACGGCCGGAGCGGTGCTCACCGGGGCCGGCATCGCATTCTTCGCCTTCATCGGGTTCGAGGACATCGCCAACATGGCCGAGGAGACGAACGACCCCCGGACGACGGCACCACGAGCGATCCGCTGGACCCTGTCGATCACGTTGGTCGCCTACGTGGGACTCGCGCTCGTCGCCGCATCGCTTCCGGATCGAGCGGCGATCGCCGACTCGGACGCACCGATGGCCGTGATCTTCGAAGCGGTCAGCGGCCTGGATTCAGCGCCGGTGGCAACCATCGCCGCATTCGCGATGGTGAACGGCATCCTCGTGCAGATCGTGATGGCCTCGCGTGTGCTCTACGGCATGGCCAACGAGGGTCAGCTACCTCGAGCGCTGTCGGCGATCGACAGCCGGCGGCGCACCCCGGCTCGAGCGACCGTCTTCGTCGGTGCGGCGATCATCCTGCTGTTGATGTTCCCGCTGGTGACGCTCGCTCGGGCGACGAGCATCGTGACACTGAGCGTCTTCACGCTGGTGAACGTGGCGCTCGTCCGGCTCACTCGCACGATTCCCGAGTTGGGACACACCCGCTGGCTCGTGAACGGTGCCATCGGCGCGGTCGTCTCGGCCGGTCTGGGTGTGTGGCAGATCGTCGAACTGTTCTGAACTACTCGAACCGGCGGCGCTGTTGTTCTTCGACACGAACGGCCATCGCTGCCGCCTGGGTTCGTCGGGTCACACCGAGTTTCGCGAACAGGTTGGAGATGTAGTTCTTCACTGTCTTCTCGGCGAGGTGCATCTGCTCGGCAATCTGTCGGTTCGACATGCCGTCGCCGATGAGATCGAAGATCTTGCGTTCCTGGGGTGTGAGCTCGGCGAGCATGCCCGCCTCCGTGTCCCGCACGCGGCGCATCCGCATGCGGACCTCGGCGTCATCGAGCAGTTGGGCACCGGCGGCGACCTTCCGGATCGAGACGATCAGGTCGTTCGAGCGAATCTCCTTGAGGACGTAACCGGCGGCGCCCGCCATCGCCGCTTCGAGCAGCGCCTGGTCGTCGGCGAAGGAGGTGAGGATCAGGCAGGGAAGCTCCGGGTGTTCGGCTCGAACCTCGCGGCACACTTCGATTCCGTTGCCGTCGCCGAGGCGAACGTCGAGCACGGCCACGTCGGGTTCGCAGCGTCGGATCTCAGCCATCGCTTCGGCGGCACTCGCGGCTTCACCGACGACGGTCATGTCGGCCTCCGCCTCGATGAGGCCGGCAAGACCACGACGGACGATCTCGTGATCGTCGAGCAGGAAGACGCGAGTCACAGGCTCAGTCATGGCAGCTCCTTTGTCGGCTGGGCTGCGGCCAATCGTAGTTTCGACGAACACCGTCAGGAGATGGAGTCGCTGCGGTGGATGGCGAGCACGGGTACCGGGCTCATCGCGACGACATCATCGAGCACGCTCCCATGGAGGAGCCGGTCGAGTCCGAGTGGCACGTGGGAGGTCATGGCAACCATGGGTGCGTTGCGGGCGATCGCGGTGTCGACGATTTCGGGTGCCGCATCGCCGTGCCGCACTTCGTACATGGGCGTGGAGGTCTGTGGAGCGCTGCTGCGGGCAAGGTTGGCCACGTAGGCCGACTCCTGCACATCGCCGGACCGTACGGACACCAGGTCGGCCGAGGTGTCGGGGTTGAGCACGGTCATCAGATCGAGCGGACGGCGGAAGGTGTCGGCGAACGCCGCAGCGGCGGCGAGAATCCGCTCGGCTTCGTCCGATCCGTCGAGCGCAACCACGATCGGGCCGTCTCGAAGGAGCGGGGCGGGTTCGCACTTCGGACCGACGAGGACGACGGGCCGATCGAGGTAGGTGAGCACGTCCATCGTCATCGAACCGGTGAGGGCGGCTCGTCGGCCGCCCTTCGCTGCTGGCAGAACCAGGATGGAGTCGGGCGATGCGGCGGTCTCGTCGACGAGCTCGTCGTGGAAGAAGCCCTGCGTCACCATGGCGGTCACCGTGGCTCGCAGACCGGTGCGAATACTGATCGAGTCGGCGACGCGTTGGGCCATGTCGAGCTGACCGATCCGGTCGTCAGACGAGCCGACCAGCAGGCGCATGGACCCGCCGAGGGCCCGGGCCAGGTCGGTGGCGATGGCGAGCGTCCGCTCGGATCGTTCCGTTTCGGTGAAGGGGACAAGTACTTCCTTGAACATGGGTCTCTCCTGCTCTCTGTCGGCTGTCTCTTCACGGTGCGCTGCGAAGTGTGGTGGGCACAGGGTCGAAGGTCCCGCCCACGGTCTCGGGACCTTGGGCCCTGCTGTTCTTCGTGCGCCGTCGCGACGATGGTGGCGGGAACACTCCCAGAAGACTCCGGAGGTGGAGCGATGACGGACCGAATCGTCGTGGCAGTCGATGACACCGAGGCAGCGGCAGCCGCCCTTGGTTGGGCCGTCGACCTCGTCGCCCACGAACACGCCCGTGGCAACGACGTCCACACGACCCTTCTGACCGTGCATGAACCGCGGGAGTTCGTCGGCATCGAGGGGTACGGCCTCGTGAAATCCGCCCGCGCAGTTGCGGAGGCGCAGCAACTGTTGAGCCGGCTGTTGCAGGCGGAGCCCGCCGCCGCGGACTTCGAACGGGTCATCGGTGGCGGCGAGGTTCGTCGAGCGATCCTCGACGAAGCCGGTCACCAGGATGCCGATCTGATCGTTGTCGGGACCCGCCACCTCGGGGCCGTACGACAGGCGATGGTCGGCAGCGTGAGTCAGTTCGTCGCGGCACAACGAGAGTGTCCGGTGGCCGTCGTGCCGGCCGAGGCGACCCGGTCCAGCGATCGGGTGCTCGTCGGATACGACGGCTCAGCTGGCGCCCGAGCAGCGATTCGCTGGGCACTGGAGAATTGCGACGGTGACGTGCACGTCGTCCACGTTGTTCGGGCAGAAACCGATCTGGTCGAGAGCCGCGAGGGGTTGGCGGCGCTGGTGCCCGCACTCGGCGACGAAGCCGTTGGCCGTGTCACCGCTGAGAGTGTCGTGGGCGATCCGGTCGGGGTGTTGAGCGACCCGGCCTGGGCGGCTCCACAGGTGGTCGTGGGTACTCGGAGCGATTCCGACCAGCGGGATGCCATCTGGGGTTCGGTCGCTACCCAACTGCTTGCGGTGACCGAACGCCCTGTTGTGGTCGTTCCGCCGGAGCCCTGGAGCTGGGGGCGTCACGCCGTCAGCTGAGTTGTTCCGCTCGGCGGTGCCAGGACGTCGCGGAGATCCTCGAGACCGTGAGCGCCGACGCTGCGGCACAACCGGTACACATGGTTCTCCACCGTTCGCTCGGACAGGTGTTCCGAGTTCGCGATCTCGCGGGTGGAGCGCCCGTGCATCGCCATGGTGGCGATCTCAATCTGGCGGGCACTCGGCAGCCGGAGGTCGGACGTGCACGCAAAGGCGCCGCCGCGCCAGACCATTCCGCAGCGGACGATGCCGGCGATGGCCGACGGTCGTGCACCGGACTCGTCGTCGGCCATGCGGATGACGTCGGCGTACGTGCGTGCGGCTGCAAGCGGCACGCCGATGCGTTCGAACTCCTCCGCTGCGGCGATGGCGGCTGGCACGTCCCCGGCCATCCGCGCCTGCGCGGCGGTGAGGACGACGCTCCCGACCTCCGAGTGTGGGTGACGCCGAAGGATGTCGACGGTTCGGCCGAGCGCAGTCGGCGTTCGGAGATCGAGCAGCTCGGCCGCGAACATCGCGAGCCACGCCCGTTTGTGGTTGCGGTCGAGCAGATCGACGGTGGCGGCAAGTGCGTCGTCGCTCCGCGCGCGACCTGCTGCTTCGGCGTGCAGTGCCAACGCCCGCGATCGGAACATTGCGACGCCGTCGTTGTCCACGTCGTCCGGGCCGGCTGCCTGCAAGATCGCGAGCGCATCGACGTCGACGTCGACCCCGGCAAGCGCCTGTGCGGCAACGAGGCTGGCGGTGCCCATCTCGCCGAAGCGGAACCAATCCACCATCTCGGCGGCCTTTCGGGCGGTGGATGCCAGAGTGATGGCGTCGACGGGGTCGCCCCGGAGCGCAGTGAGGTAGCCCATCGTTGCTCCCATCATCGAGATGCACTCGAGGTTGCCGGTATCGACCGACTCCTCGAACGACGGCCGCATTCTGTTCTCTGCCCGCTGGAGATCGCCTCGAAAGGCGTGATACCAACCCTCGAGCACCGTCGCGCGATGACGTGACGACGCCGGCGGATGGACCAGTTCTGCCACTTCGGGGAGACGCTCGACGAGACCAGCCGCTGCGGCCGGATGGTCGTACTGGGACACGGTCGAGATGCCGGCGAACATCAACTCGTATTGCATGACCGATGGCTCGATGGCCGGGTCGGAGAGAGCCCAGAGCTCGGACAGCGTGTTGTCGTGGTCGTCGCCGGCGCCGAAGATCCAGAGCCAGAACTGCCCGACCAGCAGGAGCTGGCGATCATCGACCGACAGGCCCGGTTGGGTGGCCTCGGCCAGGATCTGGTGGGCGACCTCGACTTCGCCGAGCATCACCCCCATGTAGCGGGCCATCCAGGACGCCGCCTCCACCCGATGCGACGGAGTTCCGGTGTTGCGCACTTCTTCGAGAAGCGCCAGCCCCTCCTCCACTTCGCCGGAGACGAGGCACGCTTCGCCTTTGACGAGCGCCCGCTCCTCAGGGTCGATGGCGTCGAGGAACTGGAGCGCGGAACGTCCATCGAAGCGGCCGATCGCACGGCGGGCCGCAGCGAGAGCGTCGTCGGCAGATGGCTCCCGCCCAGCCCGAAATTGCCAACCGACCAGCGTGACCGGATCGACCGGCACCGTGCCCACCGAGTCGAGCAGCTCGCCAAAGACTTCTCGCTCGGTGGCGATGATCCGCTCCGACAGCACCTCGCCATAGAGCGGATGCTCGAGACGAACCGTCGGACCATCGAGCTGCACGATCCCAGCGTCGACGAGCGCGCTGAGCGCACGACGGCGAACGCCGAGCAGATCGACGTGGAGCGGTTCGGCGGCAGCGATCAGTTCGGCGCAGCGAAGTGCGTCGTCGTCCAGCGAGGAGATTCGGGTTCGGATCAGTGCGTCCATCGTGCGCGGCGACGATTCCCCGATGCGCAAGCTCTCGGCGAGCTCACGCGCGAACAGCGGGCTTCCGGTGGCGAGCCGGACGACCCGATCCCGTTCATCGTGGTCGAGTGGACGGCCGAGCAGGTCCTCGGTCACTTCGAGAATGGCCTGGTCGCCGAGCGCCGGCACGTCCACGCGTCGGAGGAGCCCCTCCGTGAGCATGGCCTCGATCTCGAGCGGGGCTGCGTCCGGGCTGCGGTGGGTGACAAGCAGCTGGACATAGTCCTGGGCGGTCGCCTGCCGGAGCACGGCAGCGGAAAGCCCGTCCAGATTCTGCACATCATCGATCCACAACAGCGGCGGACCGGCCGGCGTTCGCTGGGCCCGCCACTGGCCGAAGTACCAGGCAAAGAGGGCGGGCAGGTCGCCGGGCGCGACACCATCGGGGGAACCGACGGGCGCCAGCGCTCCCAATGCGAAGTCCGACGTCGCTGGGCTGCACAAGAGTCGGGTCACCTCTCGTTGCGTCACCGAAGCAACCACTTCGGCGGCAAGTCGGGTCTTGCCGATTCCGGCTGGCCCGCGGAGCAGGACGCTCTCTTCGGCGGCCACCGCCTGCGCAACCGTGTCGAGCAGATCGACGCGGCCACGAAATTGGGTGTGGACCGGCTGGAACGCGGTCATCGTGTCAACCCCGTCAGTTCCGGTCGACGACGGTCACTGCGGCGTGGTGCACGTCCAGATGTGCGATGTCTCCGCATGGACCGGAGCGGCCGCCCGTCAATTCGATGGCTGCGCCCATGCCGTGTCGGCGGATCTGTGCCAGCAACCACGCCAGCCGCCATCGTTTCGATTCCTGCGGACGCAGGCTTCCCCGCACCTCCAGCACCGTGTTCGCACCGTCGTCCACGTCCATCAGCAGTGCTGCGACGTCGCCGCTCGGTAACGAAGTTCCTGGTGGCGAGAGAATGAGCAGACGAGCACCGTCCCAGTGATGCAGGACATCCATATCGCCATCGGGGGTGCGCAGGATGGAGCCGCCAGGACCGCGTGCATGCGGTGCGATCGTGGCCGCCAGACGGTCGTCGTGCGTGTTCACATTTCTTCATCGAGCAGCGAACTGAAAATCCGTCGCTCATGGTCCCACCCCCATCTGCACTCTTCCGCAGGACCACCGTAGGCAACCGCAGCCGCCTCAGCCAGAGGCACAAATCGACGACCCTCCGAAGGAAAACCGTTTCGGGGAGCGATGAACCGGCCACACAACGGTGAGGAGAAGGAAATGACAGTGGCGATGGGTGCCGAAGCGGCGGCACCGGAAGCGGATCTCGTGTCGGTCGTGTACGACCCTCTGGTGGCTGCGGCGCGTCGCCGCTATGTGACCGGCCGAGGACATCGGGCGATGACGGATCCGGCGGCGCGGCCTGAGGTTCTGGATCGGTTCCTGATCGAGTTCTGTGCACGAGGCGTGCACATGACTCGCCCGGTCGACGACTGGATCACCCGCGCTGGAGCGCGGTGCATCGAGCTCGGCATGGGCGAACTCGGGGCTGCATTGCAACGGCATGCGGCGCATGAAGCCGGGCATCACTCGATGATGATCGACGACACCCGGATGCTCGTTGCGGCGTGGAACCAGGACGGTCGCCGGCCGCTCGATGCCGACGTACTGCTGGCCCGGGACCCCTCCCCCGGCGTCCAGCAGTACGTCGAGCTGCACGAGCGCACCATCGACTCGGCGAACCCGTGGGGGCAGCTCGCCATCGAGTACGAGATCGAGCTGCTCTCGATCACGTCGGGACCGAAGTTGATCGGCAACGTGGCCGCCGTGTGTGGGGCGGAACGAGTGCAGTCGCTGAGCTTTCTCACCGATCACATCGCTGTCGATGAGGGCCACACGGTCTTCAACCGTCGGCAGCTCAATCAGGTCCTGGCCGAGCGACCGGCGTTGGCCGTGCCGCTCGCCGCGGCCGGCTCCGCGGCACTCGACGCCCACGCCCGGTTCATCGACGACTGCGCAGAGGTGGCAACGACATGACGGTGGACATCCGATTCGCGGCGGACGACCGCGAGCATCGGGCGGCGTATCGCTTGCGGGCGGAGGTCTTCACAGGTGAGGGCATCCTTGCGCGGTCGGCGGATGAGCTGCTGTTCGACACCTTCGACACGCTGCCGTCGTCGCGCACGATGGTCGCGGTCAAGGATCGGCAGGTCGTCGGAACCGTGAGGGTCACTTGGGCGGACGCGGAAGCGTCGCCGGTGCAGGAGTGGTTCGACCCGACGACGGTCTTTCCTGATGGTGCGGTGGTCGGCTACGGGTCGATGCTGTGCGTGGCGGCATCCCATCGGCGGGGCACGCTCGGTCTGCGGTTGGTGAACGCGGCGATGGCGGTGCAACGCAAGCGGGGCACCACACACGGGGTTGCCCCGATCCGGCCCGAGGCGGAACCGATCTTTCGCCGCCTGGGGTGGTTTCGCGTGGCCGAGCCGTTCGACCATCCGATCGAACGGGTGCCCGTCGTCCCCATGGGCGCCGACCTGTGGGCGGGCGTGCTGGCGCGGGCGTGAGCGCTCTTGGGTAGATCTGCCTCATCACGACTGTCATGGTGAGGCCGAACAAGTCTCTACCGGGAACCTTCAGCAGCATCTTCGGATGAGACCCCCACCCTGACCTGAAGGTCGGTTCCGGGCGGAGTACCGCCACTCCGCCCGGAACCTCCGGAAATCGCCGGCGCTTCCCGTCCCCGAGCCAGCCCTGCAGTGCATGCGCGACGACTAACGTCTCGGCCATCGACGGAGAAGTTGTCGTCGAGGTGAGGAGGCGGACAGATGATCCACGTCGACCGATCGACGGTGCCGGCACCCCCGATGCTCATCGAGCGGTGGCCGGAGGAGCGCGAACGGGCGGCCCGGCTGGCGGCCGAAGGCCGGAACCCGAGCCGCTTCGACTTTTCGATGTTCAACCGCCGTCAGGTTCGTGACGCACTCTCGCAGCTGTTCCACTCGAAGTGCGCGTACTGCGAAACCCGCGTCGGCGTGACCAGCAAGCCGGACGTGGAGCACTACCGACCGAAGGGCAACATCACCAACGACTTCGGCGACACCGACCAGGGGTACTGGTGGCTGGCCGGCGAATGGGACAACCTGCTGTTGGCCTGCCAGACCTGCAACCGCCGGTTTCGGGAGAGCGGCAAGGGCAACTTCTTCCCCATCGCCGGCGAGCGGGCGGAGCCGTACACGACCGGGGCCGACCTCGCGGCCGAAGAACCGCTGCTGCTCGACCCGACCGTCGACCAGCCCGACGATCATCTGGTCTTTCTTGAGGATGGCTCGGTCGTGTCTGACACCGAGCGCGGCCGCACCACGATCAGGATCATCGGGCTGAACCGTGAGGCGCTGCAACACGCTCGCCGAGAGGCGATCGACCAGGCGCGGCGGGATCTTGCGTCCGGGCGCGGGGTCACCGAAGCGATGGCGCCGGATGCCGAGTACTCGGCGGCGGTACGGCACGTCATCGGACCGCTGCTCGACCGGTCGCTGCTGCCGGACGCCGTTGGTGCGCTTCCGGACGAGTCGACCAAGGACCAGATCCGGGAGGCGTACACGAGTCACGTCGTCGAGCAGCAGGAGTTCACCGCTCGGGCTGCGGTCGAGCAGAAGCTGGCGATGGAGAACCGTCCGTCTTCCGGTTCGGCGCCGATGGTGGAAGCCGACGACTTGAAGCGGTTCGTGGGCAACGACTGGCTGGTCGAACGGGTCGAGCTCACCAACGTGAAGTCGATCCCGTCGATCACCTTGGAGCTGACGGGTCCGGTGCCCGACGATGTCGCGGCAGACACCACGCCGATGGCGCCGTGGACGGTGCTGATCGGTGAGAACGCCACCGGAAAGTCGACCGTCCTCGATTCCACGGTCCTTGCGCTCGTCGGCCAGGAGTACGCCGAGGACCTCGTGGCGAATGGCCACGTGAACCCGGCCGACTTCGTCCGTCGAGGTGAGGACGAGGGTGTCGTCAGCGTGAAGCTCGGCGAGTCGGTTCGCTCCGTGAAGTTCACCAAGGGCAGCGACCGGCTCGAGTTCGACAATGCGGTCGAGGCCCAGAACTTCGTCTTGGCCTACGGCGCCACCCGCCTGCTCGCTCGGGACCGGGAGCTTCGCTACGGCAAGACCTGGGCCCGGGTGGAGAA
>CALBVR010000287.1 GCA_937969565.1 uncultured Acidimicrobiales bacterium
TCTTCGGGCGTCGCTCGAACGGCCCGGGCCCAGAAGCGGAGGTTCTCGCCGGTGGTGAGGTCGTCGTAGAGCATGGTGCGGTGTCCGACCAGCCCGACACGACGTCGGATGATCCGTCGTTCCTGGTGGAGGTCGTGCCCGAGGATCGATCCTTCGCCCCGTTCCACCCGCTGAAGCCCGGCGCAGAGGCGCAGGAGCGTCGATTTGCCGGCGCCGTTCGGGCCCTGCAACAGGACCGATTCGCCGGCCTGCACCTCGAGGGTCGCTCCCGAGAGCGCGGGGAACTGCCCGAGCAGCACGACGATGTTGCGGAGCGAGACCACCGACACGGGTTGGACGCTAGCGGGACCCCGCCATCACACCCCGCGGAAACCGGCGATCACGCGGGCCTTCGGGCAGTTTCTTAGACCGTTCTCACATCGGCTTACCCGATTCTTCGACGCCGGCTCTCGCCCGGTCGCCGACGGGGCCGATACGTTCAGCATCATGGCTTCCCGGATTCTCGGCTCAGTCGGTCGCTTCCTCATCACGTCGGGTGTCGTCGTCTTGCTGTTCGTCGCCTACCAGCTCTGGGGCACGGGAATCCAGGAGGCGTCGGCACAGGGCGCGCTGGACTCGGAATTCGACGAGTTGCTGGACGACCTCGACGCGGTCCCGGCAACGACGACCACCACGACCTCGGCGGCACCGGCAACGACCGAGGCTCCGGCTACGAGCACGACGACCGTGCCGCCGTCGACCACCACCACGACCGACAACACCATCCCCGTCTTCGAGGAGGACCTCGCCGAGGCGCTGTACCGCGATGGCGGCGAAGCGATCGCCCGTATCATCGCCCCCTCGATCGACATTCGAAAGGTCGTCGTCGAAGGGGTGAAGGTCGAGGATCTTCGCAACGGTCCCGGGCACTACCGGGCGACGGTTCTTCCGGGGCAGGCCGGCAATTCCGGGATCGCCGGGCACCGCACCACCTACGGCGCGCCGTTCAACCGGATCGACGAACTGCAACCGGGGGACGAGA
Organism: uncultured Acidimicrobiales bacterium; assembly: GCA_937969565.1. Lineage (GTDB taxonomy): Bacteria > Actinomycetota > Acidimicrobiia > Acidimicrobiales > SHLQ01 > SHLQ01. The sequence continues at coordinate 1,022 of CALBVR010000287.1, forward strand.
TCAACGTCCGCACCGTGCAGGGGTTCTTCACGTACCGGGTGCTGCCTGCGGGCGAGGCGTTCGCTCCCGACAAGCTTCCGGCCAATGTGGACTTCCGGGTTCCGGAGGGCGACGAGAATCTCGGCCACATCATCGTCGGCCCGGAGGCGGTCTGGGTTCTGGGCGACTTCGGCGACAACCGACTGACGCTCACCGCCTGTCATCCGAAGTATTCGGCCCGGCAGCGCATCATCGTGGCCGCCGAGCTGGTGGGAGAGCCGGTCGATGCTCCCCCGCCCCCGGCCGAGTATCTGTCGGCCGACGACATCAACCTCGCTTCGGAGAACGTGGTCGGTTCGGAGGAGGCGACCGGGCTGAACGAGGACGGAACCGTGGCGGACTCGCTGACGAATGACGTCGCCGCTGATGTCGAAGACCCGGCCGCCCCGGTCGACCGATCGGCGTTCGTTGATGAGGTGTCGCTCGACGAGGGGTTGAACGGCGACTCGGATGCGTTGGTGCCGGCGATTCTGTGGGGTCTTGCGGCGATCGCCGTCTACATCGGGTTCAAGGAGCTCGCCGGACGGTGGAGACGTTGGCCGGCGATTGCGATGGGCCTCGTGCCGGTCGTCGTGTTGATGGGCCTGAGTTTCGAGAAGATCGACCGGTTCCTCCCGGCCGGCTGACCGGGAATCCTCCGGGTCGACTTCAGTTGCCGACGGCAACTCGCTACCGTCTGTTCCCATGATCAGCCCAGCCCTGCGGCGACTGCTCGTCGTTCTTCTGGCGCTCGCTTCCGTGAGCGCATGCAGTTCCGATGCTGCCACCGAAGACGACGATTCGGACGATGCCTCCGGCGAGGAGAGCACCGTCGAGGAGCAGGACGAGGATGACGACGGCATTCCGGAGTGGACGGGCGCGCCGCTGAATCCGTTCGATCTTCGCTCAGGTCAGTGCTTCAACGAGGTGAGCTGGATCGACGAGACGGAAGAACGGCGCATCAACATCACGGCGGCGATCGATTGCAACCAGCCGCACGACAAGGAGGTGTACCACGAGGCCGAGTTCCCGGCCCCGAACGGCGCCCCCTATCCGGGCGAGTTGAAGATGTCGGAGTGGAGCACGGAGCTCTGTTACGAGGCGTTCTTCGATTTCGTCGGCGAGGAATATGAGTTGTCGGTGTACGGAATCGACTTCCTGCAGCCGACCCAGGAGACGTTCGAGCACCCCGTCGGCCGTCACCGCCGCGTGACGTGTTTCTTGTACGACACCGGCGGCGAACCGCTCACGCAGACCGCTCGCGGATCGGCGATCTGAGCACGATCTGCAGCACCCGTTCGCGCGCTTCGCGCGAACGTTCCCCACACTCCGCGCGAAGGTTGAGTAAGTTGTCCGTCGTGCTGCTTGCGATCCTCTCCCTCCTGACCGGTGCCGCGATCGGCCGCATCCGCGGTGGTCGCCTCGCTGGAATCGTCGACGCCCGCATCAAGGCCAAGGGCCTGCTCGTCACCGGCATCGGTGCGACGCTCATCCTGAACGTGCTGGAACCGAGCATTCCGATGTTCTGGCTGACCATTGCGATGCTGTCGTTCCTCGGGTTCGCCGCCGCCAACCTGACACTCACCGGGATGATCGTGCTCAGCATCGGCATGGTGCTCAACCTCTTCCCCGTTCTCGCCAATGGTGCGGTGCCCGTGTCGGAGCTCGCGCTCCAATCCGTCGGCGTCGTCGATGCCGCCGGCTCCGCCGTGGTCGACGGACCCCGTGAGTCCACGGCAACAGCGACCCGGCTCGCCTTCCTCGGCGATGTCATTCCGGTCCCCGTCGTCAACCGGGTCGTCTCCATCGGCGATCTCATCATCCTCGTCGCACTCGCCGACCTCACCATGAACCTGTTCCTCCGCGCCCGCCGGCGCGAAGACGACAACGCCGGCTACTACACCGTCAGCGACGACGACGAGGACGTCATCGACCTGACCGACGAGGGAACCGGCTCCGGACCTGCGCACGCCGCACCGGGCGGCAAGGTTCGCCATGCCACCCGCCGCCGCACACCGGCCCACGCAAAAACCCCGCACGGCGAAGAGCCGGACCTTCGGCCACCGCCCATCCCGGCATCGGAACACTCCCCCGCCAATCCTGCGCCTCGTCAGACCGAGGCTGCGGTGGAGAGCGGCGAGGTCATCGATCTCACCGACCGCCGGCCCATCATCGACCTCACCGTGTCGCCCA
>CALBVR010000288.1 GCA_937969565.1 uncultured Acidimicrobiales bacterium
GGCGTGGTCGAGGAAGCGCACGTCCGAGGGACGTTCGGATTCCTGGCGTATCACGGTGGTCCGGTCGAGCGCGTGACGACGATGATCGCCTCGCAGGCTGCTGCGGACGCGGGCGCCACCTTCTACGGAATCGACCAGCCGCCGGACCGGCCACTGCACCTTCCGTCGACTCGCTACTCGCCAGACGAATCTGCGACCTTCCGGACCGTCCTCGAGCACGTGGACGTCGTCTGCACGATCCACGGCTACGGCCGTGACATGGACAAGCAACATGTGTTGCTCGGCGGCCGCAACCGGGAATTGGCCGAGCACGTGGCCGCCGAACTCCGTCCACGGCTGTCCGACCGGTTCCCGGTCATCACCGATCTCGACTCCATCCCCAAGGAACTTCGAGGCGTGCACTCGAAGAATCCGGCGAACCTGCCGTCCGGGGGTGGGGTGCAGATCGAGCTCCCGCCGGCACTGCGCTGGAACTGGGACAACCGATCGTGGGCGGATGCGCCCGGGCTCCAACCCACAGCGCCCGTGCAGGCCATGATCGACGGACTTGCGGCCGCAGCACGCTCGTGGACGCGCCCCGGCCCCGCCACCTCCGACAAGTAGGGTGCTCGTGTGATGTCGATGGCCGCCGCCCGCCGAGGGCGCCGCTCCCCCATCGTTCTGCTTGCGCTCGCCGTGGCCGGTTACCGGTTCCTGATCTGGCAGATCTGGATGCGCCACGTGGACAAGTCGGGCGATGAGGGCTTCTACCTGCGGGGCGGCCAGCTCATCTCCCGGTGGGTCCGTGGTCGGGTCGACTTCGACCGGACCCTCGACGTGCTCGTGGGCAAGGGCTGGTTCATGCCCGGTATGGCGATCCACAGCTGGCCGGGTCGTCAGTTTCTGGCGAGCGGATCGCTGACACTCGAGGAGATCGGCAACATCCGACTGATGATGGGCGCCATCGACTTCGTGCTGCTGTGCATCGTCTCGGTCGTGATCGGACGAACGTTCAGCCGATGGATCGGTGTTGCGTTCTTTGCCTTCATCGGCTTCTTCCCGGACGCAGCGTTCGCCTCGTTCTCGATGTGGGGCGAGGCGCACGGATCGAAGGTGTTGCTGCTGGCCCTGCTGGGCGTGACGATGGTCGTTCGGACGAGCCGAAGCGTCGGTCCACGGATCGTGCTCGGGTCGCTCGGTCTGGGCGTGCTGTTCGCCTGGGCGATCTATCTCCGTCCGCCCTTCCTGCTCCAGCTCGGCGCTGCGCTGGTCACGTTCGTGATCGTCGTACTGGGTCGATCCACGACTTTGTTGACGAGCGATGCGTCGGAGCTCCACCCGACCGTTCCCCCGTCCCGCAGGAGCGTGGCCATGCTCGCTGCGGTTGCCGTGCCGGTGGTGGCCATCGCTCTGGTACTGCCGTGGTCCCGTGCCATCTCGGACCGTTCCGGTGCCTTCGTCCTCACGACCAATACGGTCGACGTCAATCTCATCCATGCCTTCTCACAGCCCGAAGAGCTCGAAGAGCTGACCGGTGGCGTCGAGTTCACCGACATCCACGACTACGCAGTGGCGGAAGCCATTGCGTCCGACCGGGGCTATGCCGTGGTCCTCACCGAGATGCGGAACGAGCTCCTCGCCGACATCACCTTCGAGCACTGGCTCAGCAGCGCCGATCGTGAGATCACCCGCTTCTACAACGAGGATGAGTCGTTCCTGTTGAACTACGAGGTGCTCGTGCGCAACAGCACGTCACCCGATGCCCCCGACGGCGTGACCGGACACTTCGAGTGGATTCGGCTCATCAACGATGTGTTCTGGTATCCCCTCGGCGTGCTCACCGTTCTCGGGATGTTCTGGCGGTTCCCCCTGTGGGCAGCGCACGGGTTCCCTGCGATCACGGCGAAGGTCGCCATCTGTGCGCTCACCGTGCAGCCGTGGGTGTCCAACGCGAAGTTTCGCCACCTCGGTGCGATCATGCCGACGATGGCACTGTTTGCGCTCCTGGTCGTCGCCCACGCCAGCCGCGATCTCGCCTCGGTGATCCCCACCGCCGACGAACGGCGGGCGGTTCGTGAGCGGGAAGTCATTCACTGGTCTCCGTGGGCTCGGTGGTCCAGTACCGGTGTGCAGGCAATTGCTGCGCTGATGACGGGGCTGGCCGTACTGGTCTACGTGACCTGATCGACCGGAGGCTTGCTTCGATCGAACTCTTCGCTCACCTGTTCGTACGTCAGCGGGCGAACAACCCGCTTCTGCATGTCGGAGGCCCGTTGCTCGGTCGCCCATCCGAAGAACCGAACGGCGATGAGTACCCACAGGAAGAAGCCGCCGACGATCTTCATGATGAAGCCGGCGAACTGCTGGTCGGCAACGACCGAAATTCCCCAGAGGCGGACGTCGGTGTCGTAGGCCGGGTAGACGACGTTGTCGGCGAAGGTGAGCCACGCCGCCGGGATGGTCGGAATGATCGACATCAGGAACAGGTAGATCATCTGGGCGGGCGGAGAGAGGCGCAGCTCGGGCAGCGGGCCCAGAACCGGCAGCCACATGAGAAGCGCCGAGCTGAACATCAGGAGGTGGATGCCGTAGTGGAACGCACCGGAGTCGAACGATGCCTGGACGATGCCGTTCCAATGCGTCAGTGCGGCGAGACCATTGAAGATGATGCCGGCCGTGATGGGTTTGGCAAGGCGCCGCAGCAACGAGGACGCCTGGGTGTCCGAACCGATGATGAGCCGGGCCAGCCACTCCGGCGTTGCCTGCAGGAAGAAGATCGGGATGAAGAACGTGATCAGCAGGTGCTGGAGCATGTGCACCGAGTACAGGTACTGCTCGGCGATGTCGTGCATCGGCCAGTCGGCAGCGATGGCGAGGCCGACAACCGCAATCACGAAGTAGCGGCGCTGTTTGGTGGTGACGACCGGCCCGTCGGTGACGATCTTTGGGCCGATCACACGGGTGGCGTAGAAGCCGAGCCCGACGATTCCCGCGACCAGCAGCCAGACCTCAGGGTGTGGCTTCCACTCCCATGGGTTGACGGCCGCGAGCAGCATCAGTTGATGTCCGGAAGGCCTGGATCCTCGAAGCCGTCGTTCCAGAACGAGAACTCGAACGCCGACATCATGATGAAGTACACGGCGACCGCCAGAACGAGACCGGCAACGAACAGCCAGGTCAACACCTTGTTGTCGAACTTGAGGTGCATGAAGTACGAACCGACGATCCAGAACTTCACGACCATCAGGCCGAGCAGACCGAGCTTCACCACGGTCTTGCCGAGTGAATCCTCGATGATGAACATGAGCACTTCGATCGCAGTGAGGATCGCCAGGATGATGGCGATGCCCACGTAGCTGCGGTCGCTCGGGTGTTCGTGGTGATCGTCGTGGGTGTCGACGTCGTGGGTGTCGGTGGTCGTCATGGTGAGAAGTCCTAGCCGATCGGGATGAGGTAGATGACGGTGAAGATGATGACCCAGACGATGTCGACGAAGTGCCAGTACAGGCCGACAAGTTCGACGTTCTCGCCCTTCTCCTTGCCCAAGCCGGACTTGCGGGTGCCGAATACGGTGCCGAGCAGCATGAGGATGCCGACACTCACGTGGACACCGTGGAAGCCGGTGAGCGTGTAGAACGCCGAGGTCCAGGTGTTGGTCGAGTAGCCGAGG
>CALBVR010000289.1 GCA_937969565.1 uncultured Acidimicrobiales bacterium
CACCCCTCTGCCGAAGCACACACCACAGCCGTCGACGGCCACTCTCGACGCCAGTTCCTCCAGCGTTTCGGCTTGCTGGCCGGCGCCGGAATCGCCACCCCCTGGGCGTATCAGCTCGCCTCGCTTGCCCCGGCTGCCGCCGCTGTCCCGGGAGACGACTACCGTGCCCTGGTCTGCGTCTTCCTCTACGGCGGCAACGACCACTGGGACACGTTCGTGCCGAACGACAACGCCGGGTACAACGCCTACGCCGCGGCGCGGCCGGGGCTGGCGCACGGCCGTGCCGACATCCTGTCTGTGGGCCCCGACGGCGGATTCAGCGGAGCCGGTGAAATCGGCTTCGCCCCACAGCTCTCCCGTCTCCACCAGCTGTTCAACGACGGCGACGCGGCGGTCGTAGCGAACGTCGGAACGCTGCTCGGCCCCACGACCAAGCAGAGCTACTCGGTGGTGGCGAACCGTCCCCCACAGCTCTTTTCACACAACGACCAGCAATCGTTCTGGCAGTCCGGTTCGCCCGAAGGCGCCACGACCGGTTGGGGAGGGCGAATCGCCGACTCGCTGCTCGACGGCAACGGGGACGCGTCATTGTTCACGTCCATCTCGGCAAGCGGCAACGCCATCATGATGTCGGGCTCCAACGCATTGCAGTACCAGGTGTCGTCGAGGGGAGTCACCACGCTGCGGACCGACCTGCTCGGGTCCGAGTCGCTCAACAGCGGGCTGCGAGCGGTGATGAACCAGCGCCGAGGTGGCCTCTTCCCGTCCGCCTACACGAGCACGACGAGGCGAGCGCTTCAGGCATCCGACGACCTGTTCGACGCGCTCGACGCCGCCACCGGCGAAGTCGACCTGAGCGAGTTCTTCGCACGAGACAACACGCCAGCTCCGGCAGCCAACCTGCTTGGCCAGCTCGAGATCGTCGCCCGGCTGATCCTGGCTGGGCGGGACGCTCTGGGCCTTCGTCGGCAGGTGTTCTTCGTTGGTCTCGGTGGCTTCGACAACCACAGCCGACTCGTGGAAGAGCACCGCCCGCTTCTCGAATCCCTCGACATCGGTCTTTCCGGCTTCCACAGCGCAATGCGCGCTGTCGGCGCCGGTGATGCGGTCACGAGCTTCACGGCTTCCGACTTCGGTCGCTCACTCGTGAGTAATGGCGACGGCACGGACCACGGTTGGGGCGCCCATCACCTCGTCGTCGGCGGAGCGGTCGCCGGCAACCGGGTTGTCGGAGCGCTGCCGGTCGTCGCCGACGACGGGCCCGACGATGTGGGTCGAGGACGATTGCTGCCAGCGGTCTCCGTCGACCAGTACGCCGCCACGTTCGCCCGCTGGCTCGGTGTAACCGAGTCCGACGTCAGCCTCGTCGCCCCCCGCATCGACGCCTTCACCCAACGCGACCTCGCCATCTTCACCCCCTAGCCCCAAGAGGTGCCTGGCACCTAAGGGGTTGTTAGGTGCCAGGCACCTGAGGCGGGCATAGGTGTGACGGCACCTGGCTATTCCGAGGGCGCCATTCGGTGCAACGAGCTGCGGAGGTGTTAGGTGCCTGGCACCTAAGGGGTTGTTAGGTGCCAGGCACCTGGGGAGTCAGGTCCATTGATCGGGGAGTTTGGACCAGTCTTGCGGGCCCTGGAACGGGTCGCCGTCCTGCGGTTGTACGCCGTAGCCCGGCTGGTTCTGCATCTGTTGTTGATGGAACCGCAGATCCGATGGCTTCGACGGTCGAGCCGGGCCCGATCCGTTCTTCCCGAACGTGAACGCATTCGCCATCAGCTGCTGGTCGAAACCCGTCACGGGCAGCCCCATCGCATGGCGATACAGGGCCGTCTGGAAGACCGTCGACAGCGCGGACATGACGATCAGCGCCACCACGAACGCCGCCACGGCGAGCGGAATCGTTCCCCACAGCAGAGCCGGGCTCGCCAGCCCGGAGATCACCACGACCGCTGCGAGCCCGAAGAACAGGAGCGTGTTCAGAATGCCGAGACCGATGTGCCCGGCGAGCCCCTCGCCCCACGCCCGCTTCAACAAGGCGGCGCTGCGCTTCACCGACTCCACCGGACCGACATTCTCGAGAACCAGAATCGGGAGCACCAGGAAGGTCACCACGGCCCACGCCGTGCCGGCCAGGAACGCCAAGAAACGGCCGAGCAGGCCCATGCGCTCCTGCAGCTGGTTGATGGCAATCGACACCGTCGATGCCACGAGCGCCCACACGAAGATGCGGCCGATCCGCTCACTCGCACCCTGCAGGGCGCTCGAAAGCGTCGGATCGCCACCCTCCATGCGTTCGTTCGCAGCATGAATGAGCGCGCAGTTGAAGAACATGCCGATGAACGTGACCAGGAGGTAGCCGACGAACGCCAAGACGATCGCACCCGGCGGATAGTTGACCTCGCCCTCCGCCATGCCCGCCTCGTTCGCCGCGATCACCATCGTGATCACCGGATAGGCGAACATCGCAATCACCCCAAGCGCGCACACCCCGGAGATCGCCGGAAGCACCAGCAGTTCCTTGTCGTTCCGAATGACTCCCCAGCTCGCTTTGAGGAGTTCGATTGCCCTGTCAATCTTTCCCATGGCCGAGTGATCGGCCCGCACGGTGGGCTGCCTTGAGGCCCCTAGGCTTCTGGCATGAACTTCTCTGAGGCGCTTCGTTTCCTCGACAAGCACATCAACCTGGAAGCCCGCGCCGGGTACTTCGAAGACCTCTCGCTGAACGCGATGGAAGCGCTGATGGGGCTCTCCGGTGACCCGCACCTTGCCTACCGCACGATCCACGTCACCGGTACCAACGGCAAGGGCTCGACGGCGACCATGATCGCCCGGCTGCTCCAGACCAAGGGCCTCAAGGTCGGCCGGTACAGCAGCCCCCATCTCAGCTCGATCACCGAACGCATCGAGGTCGACGGGGAACCCATCAGCCGCGAAGACTTCGCCGCGCAGGTCGCCGACCTCGAACAGCTCAGCCAGATCACCGAGCAGCCCAACAGCTACTTCGAGCTGCTCACCGCTGTCGCCTACCGCTGGTTCGCGGAGGTTGCGGTCGACGTCGCGGTTGTGGAGGTCGGTGTGCTCGGGCGCTTCGATGCCACGAACGTGATCAACGCCGACGTCGCCGTGCTCACCAACATCGGGCGGGACCACACCGACGGAGAGGGCGACTGGCGTCGCAACATCGCCGGCGAGAAGGCGGGGATCGCCAAGCCCGAATCGGTCTTCGTCGTCGGTGAGACATCCCCCGACCTGCTCGACATCTTCGAGCGCGAAGGGGCACAGTCCGTCGTGCTCGCCGAGCGAGAGTTCGAACTCCAGAGCAGCGAACCCGCCGTCGGCGGACGCCTGGTGGACATCCGCACGCCCCGAGGGCTGTACGAGGACGTGTTCGTCGCCGCCCACGGCTCACATCAGGCGACCAACGCGTCGCTGGCGCTCACCGCCACCGAGGAGTTCTTCGATGCCGCCTTGGAGGACGATGTCGTCGCCGAGGCGTTCGGCGAGCTGACGTTGCCGGGCCGAGCTGAGGTGGTCGCTGCTGAACCCATCGTGGTGCTCGACGGCGCCCACAACCCGCAGGCGGCGGCTGCGCTCAAGGACACGCTTGCGACGTCCTTCGGCGGTGCCGCACCGAGGGCCTTCGTGCTGGCAACGCTCGAACCGCGGGATCCGGCCGACTTCATCGCCGACATGGGCAGCGGCCAGAGCGACTACGTGGTCGCCACCCCGGTGAACTCGCCCCGGTCCGTCGAGCCGTCCAGAATCGCCGATGC